>NZ_JBSGJR010000166.1:0-11809 GCF_053605645.1 Micromonospora sp. NPDC003776 | reverse complement strand
GGCCCCCGCGGCCACACCGACCCGGGGGTGGTCGAGCCCGGCCGGGGCGCGGTGGTCGAGTCGGTCGCCGCGCCGGGCGCCACCGGCGGCGCGGTCAGCGTGGTCACCGACCTCGGCCGGCGGTACGTCCTCACCGGCGGCGACGTGCTCGGCATGCTCGGCTACGCCGGCGTCCGGCCGGTCCGGCTGCCGGCGAGCGTGGTTAGCCTGGTGCCGGCCGGCAGCCCGCTCGACCCGGCCGCCGCCCGCGCCGTCGCCGCCCCGGCCTGATCCCCACCCGGCCGCCCGCCATGCTGCTCGTCGTCGAGCGCGCCGCCCTGCTGGTCGCCGCCAGGACCGGTCGGCTGCCGGCGGGTTGCCCTCGCCGGGCGATGCCCGACCCCACTGGTCCTGCCGACTCGGCCGGACGGCCGGTGACGTCGTCCGGCCGGGTCGGTCAATCCTTCGGCGCCCCGGGTCAGAGCGGCTTGCGCAGGACCGTCACCGCCCAGTCGGCGTCGTCGCGCCAGGGGCGCAGGTCCCAGGTGGCGAAGCGGTGCTCCACCCGCAGCCCGACCGCCACCGCGTCCGCGTCGAGGTCGGTGAGCGGGTAGCCGCGGCGGGTGTCGAAGCCGACCACCACCAGGCCGTCCGGCCGCACGTGCGCGGCGACCCGGGACAGCACGTCCCGCTCGGTGCCGGGGGCGACGAAGACCATCACGTTGCCGGCGATCAACGCCGCGTCGAACGGCTCCGGCTCGTCCTGCCCGGCCAGGTCCAGTTCGGCGAGGTCGGCGACCAGGAAGCGCGGGCCGGGGTGGTCGGCCCGGGCGGCCTCGATCAGGGCCGGGTCGGCGTCCACGCCGACCACGGTGTGCCCGCGTGCGGCCAGCGCGGCGGCGACCCGGCCGGTGCCGGTGCCGGCGTCGAGGATCCGGGCGCCCGGCGGGACCAGGGCGTCCAGCAGCCGCGCCTCGCCGGCCAGGTCCGCCCCCTCGGCCGCGAGCCGGCGGAACCGGTCGATGTACCACTGCGAGTGTCCCGGTTTGGTCTCCGTCACCCAACGCGTCGGCTTGCCCATGCCGTCACGGTAGCTGATCTTGCTGACCGCCCGCCGGGCGACGGCTCAGGTGAGCGCGAGGAAGGTGGCGGCGGCGAGCGGGATCCCGGCGACGGTGCCGGCGACGACCTGCGGCCAGGTGTGGTCGCGCAGCTCGACCCGGGACCAGGCGACCGCCGCGACCAGCACCCACCCGACGTGCAGGGCCGGGCCGAAGAGCAGCACCAGCATGGTGGCGGAGCCCGCCGCGCAGGCGGCGTGGATGCTGAGCTTCCACCAGTGGTTCACGGCCGTGCAGACGGCGCCGACCACGAACATGACGACGACCACGGCGAAGAGCACCGTCGGGGCTTTCAGCGCCGCGAGCAGGGCCAGCCCGACCGCCACGGAGGCCAGGCCGGTCAGCAGCGGCCGTAGGCGCTGGGTCCGGTCGCCGATGTGCCGGTCGCTGAGGGTGCCGCGGCGTACGCCGTACACGAGCACGGCGATCGGGATGACGGCGCAGAACAACAACGCCGTGCCGCCCCAGACCAGCGCGTCCCCCCAGGACCGGCTGACCCGCGCGACCCCGACCAGGATCATGGCGGTCACCAGGACGGCCGGTGCGAGCACCTCGGTGAACAGCCGGGCGAACCGGGGGCCGAGGGTCCGTTCCGAGGTCGCTCGCACCGGGCCATCCTGCGGGCCGAGCCGGGCAAGGTCAACTACCCCTTCTCGGCCCCGCTGGTCAGTCCCTCGGTGAGCAGGCGTTCGCTGGCGAAGAAGAGGATCACGATGGGCAGGGTGAGGATCACCGATCCGGCCATCAGCACCGTCTTCGGCACCTCGACCCCGTCGGACAGCAGCGACAGCCCCAGCGACACCGTCCACCGGTTGGGCCGGTCGACGAGGAAGAGCAGGGCGAAGAGGAACTCGTTCCAGGCGATCATGAAGTCGTACAGGGCGACGGCCATCACCGACGGTGCGGCCAGGGGCAGGCTGACCCGCCGGATGATCCCGAGCCGGCCCGCCCCGTCGATGGCGGCGGACTCCTCGAGGCTGACCGGGATGGTCTCGAAGTAGTTCTTGAGCATGTAGACCGAGACCGGCAGGGTCTGCGAGATGTAGACCAGCACCAGCCCGAACAGCGACCCGCGCAGACCGGCCCGGGTGAAGACCACGAAGAGCGGGATCGCGATGACGATCGACGGGAACAGGTAGACCGCCAGGAAGAGCGCGCTGACCTGCCGCCGGCCGAAGAACCGCAGCCGGGAGACCGCGTACGCGCCGGGGATGGCGACCAGCAGGGTGAGCACCGTGGCCGAGAGCGCGACCACGCCGCTGTTGCGGATGAAGGTGAGGAAGCCCTGGCCGCCGTGCTCGACGGACCTGAGCACCTCGGCGTACGTGGCGACGGTCAGCTCGCCGAGCGGCACCCAGAGCGAGCCCGGGTCGAGCAGCAGCCGCTCGATGGGTCGTACCGAGAGCACCAGCATGTACCAGAACGGCAGCAGGGTGACCAGCAGGAAGGCGGCGATCACCAGCCGGCGCAGCCAGCGCAGGCTCACCGTCTCGATCCGGTCCCGGTCCATCACGCCTCCTCCCGTCGGCCGCTGAAGAAGCGCAGGTAGATCGCGACGAACACGATCAGCACCACGGCCAGCACGACCGCCTGCGCCGCCGCCGCGCCGATGTCGGTACGCGCGGTGAGGAACTGGTAGACGCGGACGCTGACCACCTCGGTGCCGGCCGAGCCGCCGGTGAGCAGGTAGACGTCGTCGAACTTGTTGAACGTCATGATGAACCGGAGCACGCCGAGCAGGGCGATCACCGGCATCAGCTGCGGCAGCAGGATGTGCCGGAACCGCTGGGTGGGGGTGGCCCCGTCCACCCGGGCCGCCTCCTCCAGCTCGGCCGGTACGGCCTGGAGCCGGGCCAGCAGGAACAGGAAGGCGAACGGGAAGTACCGCCACGCCTCGAACGCGATCACCGTCCAGAGGGCGGTGGACTCCTGGGACAGGAACGGGATCGGCGAGTCCCAGCCGAGGAACCGTCGCCCCCAGTCGTTGACGATGCCGAGCTGCGGGTCCAGCATCACCTGCCAGACGAAGGCCATCGCGACCACCGGCGCCACGTACGGCAGCAGCATGGACGCGCGGACGACCGTGCGGCCCGGGAAGGGCCGGCGGACGACCAGCGCCGCGACCAGCCCGACCAGGATGGACCCGGCGGTGCCGCCGAGGCTGTAGACCAGCGTGGTCCAGAGCGTGTCGGCGAACCCGGGGGTGTGCAGCACCCGGTCGAAGTTGTCCAGGGTCAGCTCGCCGAAGAGGCCGGTCTTGCGCAGGGTGGCCAGGCGTACCCGCTGGAAGGCGAGCACGAGCGTCCAGACGATGGGGATGCCGATCACCGCGAGCACGACGAGCAGGGTGGGGGTGACCAGCGCGAGCCCGGCCCGGGACTCGCGGCGGCGCAGGGTGAGCGGGCGTCTGCCGGGGCGGGGCCGCTCCCGGGCGGGGGAGCGGCCGGCCTCCGGCGCGGTGGTGGTCAATTCACGCCCTTCTTGATCGCCTCGACGTCCTGCTGCGCCCGCTTGGCGGCGGCCGCGGCGTCGGACTTTCCGGCGATCACGTCGGCGAGCGCCTTGGGCACCGGCAGCTCACCGAGGATCGCGCCGACCAGCTTCCCCTGGCCCTGCGGCAGCCCCCAGCGGTGGAAGGTGTCCGGGCTCTTGCGCAGGGTGGCGAGTACGTCGTCGCCGTAGACCGCCGACAGCGGCTTCTTGGCGTCCACCCCGGCCTGGCTGCTGTTCCAGGCGGTGAGGAACTTCTGCTTGTCCTCGGCGGTGCCGGTCCGGACCGGGACGCGCCCCTCCGGCGACATGCCGAACCAGCGCGGGTAGCCGTCGGAGAGCATGTACTCCACGAAGGACTTCGCCGAGTCGGCCGCACCGTCGAGCACCGACCAGGAGCTGATCTCGCCGTACTGGGCGGGCTCGGTGCCGTTCGGGCCCTTGATCGCGGTGACGAAGCCGCTGTTCTTCGCCAGGAACGCCGGGTCGGACTGGCACTGCGGGCAGGTGGGCTTGGCGTCGTTGCGCAACCCGGCCAGCTCGTCCAGGATGAACGGCGACCAGATCAGCATGGCCGCCTTGCCGGCGAAGTAGGTGGCCCGGGTGGTGTCCACGTCCTGCGCGCCCTTGACGGAGTGGTTGCGCATCAGGTCGCCGTAGAAGCGGAACGCCTCCACGCACTCGGGGGAGTCCAGTTTGACGTTTCCGGAGTCGTCGGTGAGCTGGCAGTTGTTCGCCAGCGCCAGGTGCTCGAAGGTCTGCTGGGTGAAGACGTCGCCGGGGGCGGTGGCGGCGGTGATGCCGGCGACCCCGCCGGTGTTCAGCTTCGCCGCCGCGGCGGCGATCTTGTCGTACGTGTCGGGGGCGGGCAGGCCGGCGGCGGCGAACAGGTCCTTGCGGTAGACCAGCAGCTGACCCCACCCGTCACTGGGGACGGCGAGCTGCTTGCCGTCCTCGCTGGCCAGCTCCAAGGCGCGGGGCGAGAAGGTGTCCTTGCCGAGCTTGTCGACGACGGCCTTGTTGGCGTCCGGGTCCACCAGGTCGTTGCCGGAGAGGGTGCGGACCCCGGCGAGGGAGACCGAGCCGACCACGTCGGGCAGGTCGCCGGCCGCGGCGCTGGAGGCGATGAGCGAGGGGAACTGGTCCTCGTTGACGGTGACCAGGTTGACCTTCACCCCGGTCTTCGCGGTGTAGTCGGCGATGATCGCCTTGGTGGCGTTGACGCGGTCGGCCACGTCCTCCAGGCTCCATACGGTCAGCTGGGAACTGTCGGCTTTCTGTCCGTCGTCGCCGCAGGCGGCCAGCCCGGTCGTGGCGAATGCCAGGATCAGGGTGGAAGCGAGCAGCCGGCGCGAGGGTGATGGCATCGGTGGCACTCCTCTCGAGAGAGCACGGCGTGCCTTCCATACCCATCTATTGATCAATCTAACCACATATGCTGATTTCTTCGGCTAGAATTGAAGCCGGCACTTCCCTCGGAGCGACGCCATGGCCAACTGGGTTGTCTCTCTGGCCGGGCCCCGGCGCGTGAGCCTCGAGCCCTGCCCCCCGGACCCGCTCGGCCCGGGCCAGATCCGCGTCCGCACCTGCTACTCCGGCATCTCCGCCGGCACCGAGCTGACCCTCTACCGGGGGAGCAACCCCCGGCTCAGCAAGGACTGGGACGACGCCGCCCGGATGTTCGTGCCCCGGCAGGCCCCGCCCGCGTACCCGGTGGTCGGCTTCGGCTACGAAGAGGTCGGCGAGGTGGTCGAGGTCGCCCCGGACATCGCCGACCGCCACCCGGGCCAGGTGGTCTGGGGGATCTGGGGGCACCGCGCGGAGGCCGTGGTGGCGGCCGGGGCGGTCACCCCGCTCGCCCCCGGGCTCGACCCCCTCGCCGCCGTCTTCGCCCGCCCCGGGGCCATCGCGCTGACCGCGGTGCTCGCCGGTGACCTGCACCTCGGCGACTGGGTGGGGATCTTCGGGCAGGGGGTGATCGGCCTGCTCGGCACCCGGCTCGCCGTCCTCTCCGGCACCCGGGTGGTCGCCGTCGACCGGGTGCCGGGCCGGCTGGAGCACGCCGCCCGGCTGGGCGCCCGCCGGGTCGTCGACGCGGCCGCCGACTCGGCCGCCGCCGTGCTGCGCGCGGCCACCGACGGGCGCGGCGCCGACGTCTGCCTGGAGCTGTCGGGGTCGTACCCGGCGCTGCACGAGGCCATCCGGGCCACCGCCCACGCCGGCCGGGTGGTGGCCGCCGGCTTCTACCAGGGGTACGCCCACAGCCTGGGACTGGGCGAGGAGTTCCACCACAACCGGATCCAGCTGGTGGCGGCCCAGGTCTCCGGGCCCGTACCGGCACCCGGCACGGCCGGCCGGTGGACCGGGCCCCGGATCGCCCACACCTTCATGGACCTGGTGGCCGAGGGCAGCGTCGACCCGCTGCCGCTGGTGAGCCACGTCGTCGACGCGGGCGCGGTGGCCGACGCGCTGGCGTTGCTCGACCGCGGTGACGGTGACGTCCTCCAAGTGGTGCTGAGGTTCTAGATGGCCATTCCGCTCGCCTGCCAGGAGCAGTTGCTCCCCGGTGCCGGCCTCCCCGAGAAGTACGCCCTCGCCGTGTCCCTCGGCTACCAGGGCATCGAGCTGCGCGGCCGGGGCGACCTCGCCCTCGCCCGCCGGTTGCCGGAGCTGCGCCGCGCCCGCGCCGACGGGGTGGTCATGCCGACCGTCTGCGTCGAGATGGACCACTTCATCGGCGACTTCGACCCGGAACGCTCGCGGGACGCCGTGCACAACCTCCGCTCCCAGCTCTCGGTGATCGCCGAGCTGGGTGGGATCGGCGCGATGACCCCCGCCGCGTGGGGGATGTTCTCCCGCCGGCTGCCGCCGTTCGAGCCGCCCCGCCCGCCCGAGGGCGACCGCCAGGTCCTCGTCGACGCCCTCGGCGAGCTGGGCGAGCACGCCCGCGCGGAGGGCGTCACCCTCTTCCTCGAACCGCTCAACCGGTACGAGGACCACATGGTCAACCGCCTCGATGAGGCGGTCGCGCTGTGCCGCGCCGTCGACCTGCCCTCGGTCCGCGTGGTCGCCGACACCTTCCACATGAACATCGAGGAGGACGACGTGCACGCGGCGCTGCGCGCCGCCGCGCCGTACCTGGGGCACGTGCAGGTCAGCGACTCCAACCGGTACCAGCCCGGGGCCGGGCACCTGGACTGGGCGGCGCTGCTGCGCACCCTCGACGAGATCGGCTATCCCGGCTGGTTGGCCCTGGAGTGCCGGCTGCGCGGCGAACCGGTCGCCGCGCTGCGTCAGGCCGCGGCCGTGCTCGGCCACGCCGGGCCGTGGCGGGCGGCGGCGTGAGCGAGCGCGCCGCCCTGCTCCGCCGGCTGGCCGTCACCACGCTGGACGCCAACTGGGAACACGACCACACGGTCCCCTCGCGCACCCTCTACCCGCACCAGTGGAGCTGGGACTCGGCGTTCATCGCGGTCGGGCTGGCGCACGTCCGCCCCGACCGGGCCTGGCGGGAGCTGCGCACCCTCTTCTCCGCCCAGTGGGCCGACGGGCGGGTGCCGCACATCGTGTTCAACCCCGGGCTGCGGGTCGGCTCGTACTTCCCGGGGCCCGAGTTCTGGGACTCCGCCCGGGCCACCGGGGCGCCCGCCGGCGCCACCTCCGGCATCGTCCAGCCGCCGGTGCACGCCCCGGCCGCCTGGCTGGTGCACCGCCGGGCCCCCTCCGAGGCTTCGGCGCAGGCGCTGCGCTGGCTCTATCCCCGGCTCGTCGCGCAGCAGCGCTACCTGACCGGGCGGCGCGACGTCGGCGGGGGCGGGCTGGCCTGCATCGTGCACCCGTGGGAATCCGGGTTGGACAACAGCCCCGCCTGGGACGGCCCGATGGCCGCGGTGCCGGCCGAGGCCGCGGTCATGCGCGCGTACCGGCGGCACGACACCACGCACGCCGACGCGGCGCACCGCCCCACGGACCTGGACTACGCGCGCTACGTCGCGATCGTGGCGGCCTACCGCGCGGCCGGCTACCGGGACGACCGGCTGGCCGAACAGCCGTTCCTGGTGGAGTGCCCGCTGCTCAACGCCGCGCTCGGGGTCGCGGAGCACGCCCTGGCCCGGATCGCCGGCGTGGTCGGCGCCGACCCGGGCCCGCACCGGGACCGCGCGGCGCGGATCACCGAGGCGCTGGTGACCCGGCTCTACGACCCGGCCACCGGCACCTTCCGTCCCCGCGACCTGCGCACCGACCGGCTCGTCCCGGCCCGGACCGTGCTCGGGCTGATCCCGCTGATCCTGCCCGACCTGCCCGCCCGCCAGGTGGATGCGGTGCTCGCCGAGGCCTGCTCGCCCCGGTTCGGCCTGGCCAGCCGGATGGACCGCCCGCTGCCCACCTACGACCGCACCGCGCCGGACTTCGAGCCGCTGCGCTACTGGCGCGGCCCGAGCTGGGTCAACATCGCCTGGCTGCTCTGGCGCGGGCTGCGCACCCACCACCGGCCCGACCTGGCCGCCGGGCTGCGCGAGTCGATGTACGAGCTGGTCGCCCGCGGCGGCTGCCACGAGTACTTCCACCCGGACACCGGGGTGGGGCTCGGCTCACCGGCGTTCAGCTGGACGGCCGCGCTGGTGCTGGACGCCCTGACGGAGAGTTGAGCCGCCGGCGTCGAACCGACGCCGGCGGCCCGCCGGGACACCGTCAGGCGATGCCGGCCGGGGTGATGGCGGCGGCCCGCAGCGCGGACATCGGGGCGTCGTCGATCGCGTACCCGAGCGCGTCGACCACCTCGACCACGCCGCTGACCTGGCGGGTCAGCCGCACCGCGAGCCGCGTGGTCGACCAGCGGTCGAGCTGCCCGGTGAGGGTCACCACCCCGCCCGACAGGGTCACCTCGACCACGTCGTCCGGCACACCCAGGGTGCGGCGCAGCACGTCGTCGACCACGTCACGCCGGATGTCGGCGTCCGGCCGCAGGTGCACCTTCAGCAGGTCGCCGCGGGTCACGATGCCGACCAGCCGGCCGAGGTCGTCGACCACCGGCAGCCGCTTCACGTGGCGTTCGTCCATGGTCCGCGCCGCCTCGACCAGCGAGGCGTCCGGCGCCACGGTGACCGCGGGCGCGGTCATCAGGTCGGCGGCCAGGGTGGCACCGGCCTTGGCCCGGGCCTCCCGCTGGTGCCGGCTGGGGAAGATGCGCCGCTCCTGCGGCTGTCCCAGCAGCTCCACCTTGTAGAGCAGGTCCGCCTCGGACACCACGCCGAGCACCCGGCGCGCCCCGTCCACCACCGGCACCGCCGTCGCCCGCCGCCCGGTCAGCACGTCGACGATCTCCCGGTACGCCGTGCCCTCCCGTACCGACGCCACGTCGGTGGTCATCACGTCCTGCACCTGCCACGTACGCATGGCTGCCTCCTCGTTCCTCCGCCTCCGACGCTACGAGCGCGCGGCGGTGGGGAGCAGGGGCGCAGGGACCGGGCGAAGGGGCCGGAGGTCCCGGGTTCAGCCGACCGGCACGGCTTCGGCGTCGGCGGGTGGGTCGACGGCCAGCAGTTCGGCGGGGACCGGCTCGACCTCGACCCGGCAGTCGTGGAAGGTGGGTCCGCCGCCCAGGTCGGTGTCGCGGACCGCGGTGACCGCGTTGACGGTGGCCCGCCCCGGGCTCAGCCGCGCCCAGTACGCCTTGTAGGTGAACGCCAGCCCGGGCCGGGTCGCGTCGTTCACCGCCACCCCGGCCAGGAACGCGCCCCGGTCGTTGTGCACCCGCACCGCGGCGCCGTCGACCAGCCCGCGCGCCGCCGCGTCGTCGGGGTGCAGGTGAACCCGGGGTGGCCCGGTCCGCCGGGTGTGCCAGGGCAGCGAGGCGAAGGTGGAGTTCATCAGGAACTTCCCGGCCGGGGCGAGGAGCACCAGCGGGAAGCGGGTGGCCAGCGCCGCGTCGCCGGCCTCGACCGGCGGGGTGAAGCCGGGCAGCGGGTCCACCCCGAGTCGGGCCAGTGACGGGTCGTGCAACCGGGCCCGGCCGTCGGGGGTCGGGAAGCCGCCCGCGGCGTACGGGGCCGAGCCGACGGCCACGCCGGTCGTCCGGGCGTACGTCGTCTCGCGCAGCTCCTCGAAGCTGACCGGGGAGCCGTGCAGCAGCTGCCGGGCCAGGTCCTCGTCGCTGTCCCGCAGCCGGGGATGGTCGAGCCCGAGGGCGGCGGCGATCCGGCGGAAGATCTCGGTGTTCGGCAGCGCCTCGCCGGGCGCCTCGGTGGCCGGCAGGTTCAGCGTCGTGTAGTGGTGCCCGTAGGAGGTGTGCAGGTCCAGGTGCTCCGGCTGCATGGTGGCCGGCAGCACCACGTCGGCGTAGTCGCAGGTGTCGGTCCAGCGCTGCTCCAGCACGACGGTGTGCAGGTCGTCCCGGCGCAGGCCGGTGAGCAGCCGGGTCTGGTCCGGGGCGGTGGCGGCCGGGTTGGCGTTGAACACCACCAGGGAGGTCACCGGCGGGTCGGCCTCCCCGGTGAGGACGGCGGCCAGCCGGCTCATGTTGATCGAGCGGGCGGGCGGGGCCGGCAGGTCCGGCGGCCGCACCACGCGGCCCTCGTCGACCGGGTAGTGCCCGCTGGTGGAGACGAGCGCGCCCCCGCCCGGGTACCGGAAGTCACCGGTGAGCAGCGGCAGCGCGCAGATGGCGCGGATCGCCTGGCCGGCGCCGTGGTGCCGTTGCAGGCCCAGGCCCACCCGGACGGCGGTGGGCCGGGTGGTGGCGATCCGCTCGCCGAGCCCGCGGACCACCGCGATCGGGAGGCCGCACTCGACCGCGGCCCGCTCCACCGGCCACTCGGCCAGCCGGGCCACCAGCTCCGGCCAGCCGACGGTGTGCGCGGCCAGCCACTCCTCGTCGACGGCGCCGGCGTCCAGGACGGCCCGCATCAGGCCCAGCGCCAGCGCCGCGTCGGTGCCGGGCAGCGGGGCGACGTGCTCGTCGCTGCGGGCCGCGGTCTCGGTGCGCAGCGGGTCGATGGTGACCAGGTACGCGCCGCGCTCGCGGGCCCGCTGCACGAACGGCCACAGGTGCAGGTTGGTGGCGAGCGGGTTGGCGCCCCAGAGCACGATCAGCTGCGCCGCCACGATGGACTCCGGTTCGAAGCCGACCGAGCCGCCGTAGACCGAGCGGGTGGCCGCCCGCGCGGCCGCCGTGCAGATGGTGGTGTCCAGCCGGGAGGCGCCCAGGTGGGCGAAGAGCCGGGGACCCATCGTCCAGCCCTGCACCAGGCCCATGGTGCCGGCGAAGTAGTAGGGCAGGACCGCCTCCGGACCGTCCCGTTCAATGCTGGCCCGCAGCCCGGTGGCCACCCGGTCGAGCGCCTCGTCCCAGCTCGCCGGCCGGAAGGAGACCCGCCCGGCCCCCTTCGGCCCGGTGCGCACGTACGGGGTGGTCAGCCGGTCCGGTCCGTTGAGCGCGTCGAGGTAGCGGTTGACCTTGCCGCAGAGCGCGCCCCGGGTGAACGGGTGCTCGCGGTCGCCGCGCAGCGCGACGGCCCGGCCGTCCTCCACGGTGAGCTGCCAGACGCAGGTGTCCGGGCAGTCCAGCGGGCAGGCGCCGGGGTGGGTGGTACGGGCCATGCGGCGAGCCTACCGAGGAGGTCCGACCGGATGGGGGCGGCGGCGATCGGGCGACTCGGGCAGCATGGACCGCACGGGCGTACCGGAGGAGGTGCGATGACGGTCACCGCTGACGACCTGGAGGCAGCCGCGTCGTGCGTGACGGCGGCGCTGTCGCCGGTGACCGGTGCCGACTGGTCGCTGCCGGCCGGCGCGGTGGAGTGGGACTGCCGGCAGACCGCGGAGCACGTCGGCGACACCCTGCTGTCCTTCGCGGGTCAGTTGGTGGCCCGTCCGGCGGACCGGTATGTCGGCTTCGCCGCGGTTGCCGAGCCGGACACCCGGCCGGAGCAGCTACTGGAGTTCGTCGGCTGCGCGGCCCGGATGCTCGCCCTCGTGGTCCGCGACACCCCGGCCGGGGTGCGGGCGTTCCACCCCAGCGGCCAGGCCGACCCGGAGGGCTTCGCGGCCATGGGCTGCGTCGAGGTGCTGGTGCACGGGGAGGACATCGCGGTCGGCCTCGGGGTGGCCGTCGACCCGCCGCGTCCGGCCTGCGCCCGGGTCGTCGACCGGCTCTTTCCCGACGTGGCCGCCGGCCTGGCCGACGTCGACCCCTGGGTCGCGCTGCGCTGGTGTGTGGG
>NZ_JBSGJR010000165.1:0-11876 GCF_053605645.1 Micromonospora sp. NPDC003776 | reverse complement strand
GTCGCGGCCGGCGGGGCCGCGTCTTGTGCCGCCACTCGGTGCCTGTCTCATGCTTCCCGTCTCTCCCGGTCGTCGGGTCGGCGCGGGCTCCGCCGTCGGGCGGAATGGGCGCCGGTCAGCCCACCGCGACCCGACTGGTGAAGGCCGTCAGGTTGGCCATCGCCCGGTCGATCCGCTCCTGGAGGCTCAGCGTCTCCTCCCGGCGGACCAGCCGCATCTTCGGCTGCCGCTCGCCCCGTACGTAGAGCGAGCAGGCCAGGTCGGCGCAGATGTACTCGCCGACCGTGTTGCCCTTCCGCCCCGCCGCGCCAGCGAGGGGAGCGACGAACAGCGCCACCCCCGACGAGGTGTGATCGGTGAGGCAGATCCGGCACATGCTGGAGCGCAGCGTGTTGGTCCTGCGCGCCTCCGGCCGGCGCAGCACGACACCGGTGAGCCCGTCCTCGCCCGGTACGACCAGCAGCGCCCGCAGCGGGGCACCCGGGTCGGTCCAGCCGAGGAAGTCCAGGTCGGCCCAGGGCACCGCGCCCTCGGCGAGGCCCGGGGGCATCCGGATCCGGCTCGCCTCACCCTTGCTGCAGTTGACGAAGGACTCCCGGATGTCCTTCTCATCGAGTGGTTGCATGACCGCGAAGCTAGGTCGTCCCGCACGGGCCGGGCATCCGCTTTTCCGGTTCGGGCACGGGGAGCCGGCCACCGGTGTGAGCGGGGTAACCGGGCGGGCCGGAGAAGGCTAGGCTCCGGCGATGCGGTTCGAGCCGGGGACGATCATCAACCGTCGCTATCTTCGTGGGCCGCGGTGCACCTGGGTGCAGCCCATGCGGGTCATCGCCGACGACGAGGACGGCCTGCTGCTGTGGCACCCGGCCGGCAGTGACTTCGCCCGGCTGGTGGACGCCGACTCCAGGACCCAGCACGACGTCCCCGTCGACCGGATGCGCGAGCCGCGGCTGACCCGCCAGACCTGGGGCACGTACGACATTCTGGTGCTCATGCCACCGGCGGTGGCGCACTCCGTGTGGTGGTTCTTCCGGGACGGCGCCTTCGCCGGCTGGTACGTCAACCTGGAGGAGCCGTACGTCCGGCGGCCCGACGGCGTGGACACCAACGACCACGTCCTCGACCTCGTCGTGACGCCGCAGCGGCAGTGGGAGTGGAAAGACCTCGACGAGTTCGACGGGCGCATCGGGCACCGCCTCTACTTCGACCGCGCGAGCGCGGAGGCGGTCCGGGCCGAGGGGGAGCGGCTGGTCAAGCTGATCGAGGCGGGGGAGTTCCCCTTCGACGGCACCCACACCGACTTCCGCCCCGATCCGAACTGGCCGCCGCTGCGGCTACCGCCAGCCCTCGGAGCGGCGCCGGTTCCGCCGGCCTGAGGGCTCGCCTCCGGCCCCCCGGGCGGGCCGACACCCGCGTCACGTGGGCAGGCGCCAGGCCTGGTTGGCGGTGTTGGCCGAGGCGCCGGTCCGCCCGCTTGGCACTGGCTCGGCCAGTCGCCGGACCGGGTTCGTCGAGGTAGGGGAACAGCAAAGAGCATCGACCAGGGCGTCAACGACGTCCTTCGATAAGCTGCGGTTGCGGGAAGGGGTCGCCGCAGGGCCGGTCGGCACGGCTGCGGGCCGGTTCCGGCCCGTCCGCGGAGGTCGGCCGCGGGTAACGCTGCAGGTCGCGCGTTTGCGCAGGTTGTTCGGGGGTTCCTTGCGCTGCGCGCAAGGTGCCGGCTGTGCATACTTGCGCGGGATCAATTATCGGACGGGCGTGCCGTCCGACGGTTGGGGATGAGGCGGTACAGGTGGTCGAGCAGGCGGTCGCGCGTCGGGATGCCGGTGGCCAGATGGCCGATCCGGGGCTCCGGCAGCTGCTGGCGGGGTTGACGGCGGTACGGGACGGTGACTTCGGCACCCGGCTGCCGGAGGACTCCGACGGGCTGCTGGGTGAGATCGCGACGGTCTTCAACGGCATGGTGGACCAGTTGTCGCTGTTCACCTCCGAGGTCACCCGGGTGGCCCGCGAGGTGGGCACCGAGGGACAGCTCGGCGGTCAGGCGGACGTACCGGGCGTCTCGGGCACCTGGAAGGACCTCACCGACTCGGTCAACGCGATGGCCGGCAACCTCACCGACCAGGTGCGGGACATCGCCGAGGTGGCCACCGCGGTGGCCCGGGGCGACCTGTCGCAGAAGATCACGGTGGACGTGCGTGGGGAGATCCGCGAGCTGAAGAACACCATCAACACGATGGTGGACCAGCTGTCGTCGTTCGCCGACGAGGTGACCCGGGTGGCCCGGGAGGTGGGCAGCGAGGGCCGCCTCGGTGGCCAGGCCGAGGTGCCCGGCGTGGCCGGCACCTGGCGGGACCTCACCGACTCGGTGAACTTCATGGCGGGCAACCTGACCAGCCAGGTGCGCAACATCGCCCAGGTGACCACCGCGGTGGCGCGCGGCGACCTGTCGCAGAAGATCACCGTCGACGCCCGCGGCGAGATCCTGGAGCTGAAGAACACCATCAACACGATGGTGGACCAGCTCTCCTCGTTCGCCGACGAGGTGACCCGGGTGGCCCGGGAGGTGGGCACCGACGGCCGGCTCGGCGGTCAGGCCCAGGTCAGCGGCGTCGCCGGCACCTGGCGCGACCTCACCGACTCGGTGAACTCGATGGCGGTCAACCTCACCGACCAGGTCCGCAGCATCGCCCAGGTGGCCACCGCGGTGGCCCGGGGCGACCTGTCGCAGAAGATCACCGTGACCGCGCACGGGGAGATCCTGGAGCTGAAGAACACCATCAACACGATGGTGGAGCAGCTGTCGTCGTTCGCCGACGAGGTGACCCGGGTGGCCCGTGAGGTGGGCACCGAGGGCCGCCTCGGCGGCCAGGCCGACGTCAAGGGGGTCTCCGGCACCTGGAAGGCCCTCACCGAGTCGGTCAACGTGATGGCGGACAACCTCACCGCCCAGGTCCGCAGCATCGCCGAGGTCACCACGGCGGTCGCCAAGGGCGACCTGACCCAGAAGATCCGGGTCGACGCCCGCGGCGAGATCCTCGCGCTGAAGGAGACCATCAACACGATGGTCGACCAGCTCTCGGCGTTCGCGGACGAGGTGACCCGGGTGGCCCGCGAGGTGGGCACCGAGGGTCGCCTCGGTGGGCAGGCCCGGGTGTCGAACGTGGGTGGCACCTGGAAGGACCTGACCGACAACGTCAACGAGATGGCGAACAACCTCACCAACCAGGTGCGGTCCATCGCCCTCGTGGCCACCGCCGTCGCCCAGGGCGACCTGAGCCGGCAGATCACCGTCGAGGCCAAGGGCGAGGTCGCCGTGCTCGCCCAGACCATCAACACGATGGTCGACACCCTCGGCGCGTTCGCCGACGAGGTGACCCGGGTGGCCCGTGAGGTGGGCACCGAGGGCCGGCTCGGTGGGCAGGCCCGGGTGCCGAACGTGGCCGGCACCTGGAAGGACCTGACCGACAACGTCAACTCGATGGCGAACAACCTGACCGGCCAGGTGCGCAACATCGCCCAGGTCACCACCGCGGTGGCTCAGGGCGACCTGACCAAGAAGATCGACGTGGACGCCCGGGGTGAGATCCTGGAGCTGAAGACCACCATCAACACGATGGTCGACCAACTGTCCAGCTTCGCCGCCGAGGTCACCCGGGTCGCCAGGGAGGTGGGCAGCGAGGGCCGCCTCGGCGGCCAGGCCGAGGTCGAGGGCGTGTCGGGTACGTGGAAGCGACTCACCGAGAACGTCAACGAGCTGGCCGGCAACCTCACCCGGCAGGTGCGTGCCATCGCCGAGGTGACCAGCGCGGTGGCCACCGGTGACCTGACCCGGTCCATCACGGTCGACGCCTCCGGTGAGGTCGCGGAGCTGAAGGACAACATCAACTCGATGGTGCAGTCGCTGCGCGAGACCACCCGGACCAACGAGGAACAGGACTGGCTCAAGACCAACCTCGCCCGCATCTCGGGGATCATGCAGGGCCACCGGGACCTGGAGATCGTCGCCGGGCTGGTGATGAACGAGCTGGCCCCGCTGGTCTCCGCGCAGCTCGGCACGTTCCTGCTGATGGACGACACCGCCGACGGCCGGGAGCTGCGGGTCGTCGGCGGCTACGGCCACGACGCCACCCGCCGCCGGTACGCCCTCGGTGACTCGATGGTGGGGCAGGCGGCGTTGAGCAAGCGGGCCATCGTGGTGGACGCGGTGCCGGCCGACTACGTCACCGTGTCGTCCAGCCTCGGCGCCGCCGTGCCGTTGCACCTGGTCGTGCTGCCGATCCTCTTCGAGGACCAGGTCCTCGGCGTGATCGAGCTGGCCAGCATGGGACGGTTCACCGCCGTCCAGCGGGACTTCCTCGAACAGCTCACCGAGACCATCGGCGTCAACGTCAACACCATCGTCGCCAACGCCCGCACCGACGTGCTGCTCACCGAGTCCCAGCGGCTCGCCGCCGAACTCCGGGCCCGTTCCGAGGAGCTCCAGGCCCGCTCGGAGGAACTCCAGCGCTCCAACGCCGAGCTGGAGGAGAAGGCGGCGCTGCTGGCCCGGCAGAACCACGACATCGAGACGAAGAACTCCGAGATCGAGCAGGCGCGCCAGGAGTTGGAGACGCGCGCCCAGCAGCTGGCGCTGGCGTCGAAGTACAAGTCCGAGTTCCTCGCCAACATGAGCCACGAGCTGCGTACGCCGCTGAACTCCCTGCTCATCCTCGCCCAGTTGCTGGCCCAGAACCCGAGCCGGAACCTGACCGCCAAGCAGGTCGAGTACGCCACCGTCATCCACTCCGCCGGCACCGACCTGCTCCAGCTGATCAACGACATCCTCGACCTGTCGAAGGTCGAGGCCGGCAAGATGGACATCAACCCGGAGACGTTCGACCTCGCCGTGCTGCGCGACTACGTCGACGCCACCTTCCGCCCGCTCACCACGCCGCGCGGGCTGGAACTGGACATCGTCACCAGCCCGGACGTGCCGACCACCCTGCACACCGACGAGCAGCGGCTCCGCCAGGTGCTGCGCAACCTGGTCTCCAACGCGGTCAAGTTCACCGAGCAGGGCCGGGTGCAGCTGCGGATCGAGCGGGCCCGCCCGGACGAGCTGCCCAGCGGGCTGTCGGCCGCGGAGAACGTGATCGCGTTCCGCGTCAGCGACACCGGCATCGGCATCGCCGAGCAGCACCTGACCGCCATCTTCGACGCGTTCCAGCAGGCCGACGGCACGACCAGCCGACGGTACGGCGGCACCGGGCTGGGCCTGTCCATCAGCCGGGAGATCGCCCAGCTGCTCGGCGGCCAGATCACCGCGCAGAGCGTCCTCGGCCAGGGCAGCACGTTCACCCTCTACCTGCCGGCCACCGTCGACGGCCCGCTGTCGGCCGACCCCGTCACCGGCCCGACCGCGACGGCCACCCCGCAGGTGGCGGTAAACGCCCAGCGCTGGGTGCGGCAGCAGCAACGGCGGGTGCTGGTGTGCGAACCGCGCGACCGCGGGCTGCTCACCCTGCTCACCCGGGGCGCGACCGCGGAGAGCGGCGAGGTGGTGGAGGTGTCCACCGCCGTCGACCCGGAGTCGGCGGTCGAGACCCTCGGCCGGGCGCGGCACGACCTGCTCGTGGTCCAGCTGGACCCGTCAGACGACGCCGGCGCCGCCCTGCTCAAGGCGTTGCACGAGCAGCTCGACCTGCGCGGCGTCCCCACCCTGGCGTACCACGGGCAGCCCCTCGCGCCCGGGCAGGAGAGCCTGGTGCAGGGGATGGCCGCCGACCGTCCGCTGGAGCTCATCGGCAGCCTCGACGAGCTGCGCGAACGGATCGTGCTGCACCTGACCGCGGGTACGGCCGAACGGATGATGCCGCTGCGGGCGGCGGAGAGCCAGGTGGCCCCGGTCGGCGATCCGGTGAGCCGGGCGCTGGCCGGCCGTAAGGTGCTCGTGGTGGACGACGACGCCCGGAACGTCTTCGCCCTGACCAACATCCTGGAGTTGCACGGCCTCGATGTCGTCTACGCCGAGAACGGCCGCAAGGGCGTGGAGACGCTGATGCGCCACGACGACATCGACCTGGTGCTGATGGACGTGATGATGCCGGAGATGGACGGGTACGCCGCCACGGCCGCCATCCGCGCCATGCCCCGCTACGCCGACCTGCCGATCATCGCGGTGACCGCCAAGGCCATGCACGGCGACCGGGAGAAGAGCATCTCCTCCGGGGCGAGTGACTACGTCACCAAGCCCGTGGACGCGGAGGACCTGCTGAACTGCATCCAGCGCTGGCTGAACGACCGAACGGAGAAGATGTGACCATGACCGATCGCGGTGCCGGCTCCGTTCTGCCCGGGCGCGTCGTGGTCACCGGTGCCACCGGCAAGCTCGGCCGCGCGGTGGTCGCGCACCTGCGTGGGCTGGGCGTCGACGTGCTGGCGGTGGACCGCGCCGGCGGCCGGGACCCGCGCGACGTCGAGGGTGAGTTCCTGCTCGTCGACCTGACCGACTACGGGCAGGTGGTGGAGGCGTTCACCGGCGGCGCCGACGAGCACGGCGGGCGGATCGAGGCGGTGGTGCACCTGGCGGCGGTCCCGGCGCCCGGCCTGATGCCGAACGCGGCCACCTTCGCGAACAACTCCGCGGCGACGTACCACGTCTTCGCCGCGGCCCGGGCGGCGGGAATCAAGCGGGTGGTGTGGGCGTCCAGCGAGACGGTGCTCGGGTTGCCGTTCGACACCCCGCCGCCGTACGCGCCGGTCGACGAGGAGTACCCGCCCCGCCCGGAGTCGACCTACTCGCTCAACAAGGCGCTCGAGGAGGAGATGGCCCGGCACTTCTGCCGCTGGGATCCCGCGCTCGTCATGGTGGGCCTGCGGTTCTCCAACGTGATGGACGTCGAGGACTATGCGCAGTTCCCATCCTTCGACGCCGATCCGCGGCTGCGCCGGTGGAACCTGTGGGGCTACATCGACGCCCGCGACGGCGCCCAGGCGGTCGAGCGGGCGCTGGCCCACGACCGGCCCGGCGCGGACGTCTTCATCATCGCCAACGCCGATACGGTGATGAGCCGGTCCAGCGCCGACCTGATGGCCGAGGTCTATCCGGGCGTGGAGGTCCGCAAGGCGCTCGGCGAGCACGAGACCCTGCTCAGCATCGACAAGGCGCGCCGGGTGCTCGGCTACGAGCCCCGGCATTCGTGGCGCGACCACGTTCCGCCCGCCGCCGGCTGATCCCGTCAGGGAGCCGGTTCCGGCTCGCCGTGCGCACGCAGCACCGTGACCAGCCGGTCCTCCCAGGCCGCCTGGTCGGCGTCACGCCAGAGGTGTCGCTGCGGGCACTGCCAGTTCGGCACCGGCTCCGCGGGAAGCAGGCACCCGCCCAGGGCGAGCTGTCCCTCGCGGGCGGCGGCGTGCGCCTCCGGAGTGGGAAGGCCGAACAGCAGCGGCACGCCGTTCGTGCCGCAGTCCGGGCAGGTGGAGTTCACGCCGACACGGTAGCCGGACGGCGGTCGCCGTGAGCGGACAACTTTCTGGACTTGCGGGTCCATTTTTGTCGAGCAACAGTGTGGCGCAGGCGGTCGGGCCCGGGCCGGTCGCGGATGTGGCGGACGAACAGATCGGGAGATCCACACGATGCACGACTACTACCTGCTGGGCCGGTCCGGACTGCGGGTGAGCCGCCTGGCGCTGGGCACCATGAACTTCGGCACCGACGGCTTCCACGCCGCGTATGGCAAGACCGAGGCCGAGGCCGAGCCGATCTTCCGGCGCTACCTGGAGGCGGGCGGCAACTTCATCGACACGGCGGACTTCTACACCGCCGGGGAGAGCGAGCGGATCCTGGGCCGGCTGATCGCCTCCGCGGGAGTGCGGGACCGGCTGGTGCTGACCAGCAAGTTCACCAACACCGTCGACCCGGCAGACCCGAACGCCAGCGGCAACGGCCGCAAGCACATGATCCGGGCGGTGGAGGCCTCGCTGCGCCGGCTCGGCACCGACCACCTCGACCTGTACCTGCTGCACACCTGGGACCGGATCACCCCGGTGGAGGAGGTCGTGCGGACCTTCGACGACCTGGTCCGGGCCGGCAAGATCCGCTACGCCGGCCTGTCGGACGTCCCCGCCTGGTACGCGGCCCGGGCGCAGGGCCTCGCCGAGGCGCACCTGTCCACCCCGATGATCAACCTGCAGCTGCCGTACTCGCTGGTCGCCCGCGGCATCGAGCCGGAGTACGTGCCGATGGCGCAGTCCCTGGGGCTGGGCCTGACCGCCTGGAGCCCGGTCGCCGGTGGCCTGCTCAGCGGCAAGTACCGGCGGACCGGGGACGGCCTGACCGGTGCCGGCCGGCTCGGCGGCGGCGCCGGCGCGAACGGGCGGCCGGTCAGCGACCGGGACTGGCGGGTGATCGAAGCGCTGGAGGGGGTGGCCGCCGAACTCGGCCGGAGCATGGCCCAGGTGGCGATCAACTGGGTGGCGACCCAGCCTGCCGTCGGGTCGGTGATCATCGGGGCGAGCAGCCCGGAGCAGGTGGAGAGCAACCTCGGGGCGCTCGACTTCGAGATTCCGCCGGAGCTGCGCGACCGGCTCACGCAGGCCGGCGCCGAGCCGCTGGCCGCCCCGTACTCGATGTTCACCCCGGCGTACCAGTCCTGGATCGTCAGCCCCGGCCTCGGCGTCGGCGACAAGCCGGCCGGGTACGCGCCGCCGGTCTTCAACGGCGCCGCCCAGCCGGCCGGCTGAACCGGGCGGCGGCCGCGCCCGTCCGCGGGGCGCGGCCGTTGCCCGCCGGCACCTCGCGCCCGGTCCACCTGTCGGCCGGCGAACGCCGCTACCGTCGGTATCGCACCGCACACCATGGGAGGCCGCATGACGCACGCGCTGACCCGAAAGGGCGCCGCGACCCGTGCGCGGATCGTCGCCGGCGCTGCCGCCGAGATACGGGACCGCGGCGTGGACGAGGTCCGTCTCGAGGACGTCATGGCGCGCACCGGCACCAGCAAGAGCCAGCTGTTCCACTACTTTCCGGCCGGGAAGGAGGAGCTCCTGCTGGCGGTGGCGCGGCACGAGGCCGACCAGGTGCTCGCCGACCAGCAGCCGCTGCTCGGGGACCTCACCTCCTGGCCCGCCTGGCAGGCGTGGCGGGACCGGCTGGTGGCCCGCTACCTCGAACAGGGTCAGCACTGCCCGCTCGGTGGTCTGCTCGGCCAGACCGGGCGCCGCGCCCCGGCCGCCCAGGCGGTGGTCACCGACCTGATGCGGCGCTGGCAGGACGCGATCGCCGACGGCATCCGGCACATGCAGTCGACCGGCGACGTCGCCGCGGAGGTGGACGCCGGCCGCGCCGCCGCGGCGATGCTGGCGGGCATTCAGGGCGGTGTGCTGCTGCTGCTCAACACCGGGCGGGTCGACTACCTGGCGGCCGCTCTCGACGTCGCCATCGACGCCCTTCGGGGGGCGGCCCGCCCCGGCTGAGCGGTCAGCGCCGCCAGTGGATCGGCAGGCGCTTCACGCCGCGCTGGAAGTTCGAGCGCAGGTACGCGGGCTGACCCGCGTACGTGATGGTCGAGGTGCGGTCGAGCAGCGCCTCGAACAGCGCGCGGAGCTGGCACCGGGCCAGGTGTGCGCCGAGGCAGAAGTGCGGTCCGTGGCCGAAAACCAGGTGCGGGTTGGGGTGGCGGGTGAGGTCGAGCCGGTCGGGCTCGGCGAAGACCCGTTCGTCGCGGTTGGCCGAGGCGAACGACACGACCACCTTCTCCCCGGCCTGCACCGGTACGCCGGCGACGGTGGTGTCGGCCGTGGCGGTGCGCCGGAACACCATCACCGGCGTCCACCAGCGCAGCAGTTCGTCGACGGCGGTGTCGAACAGGGCCGGTTCGCGGCGCAGCCGCGCCATCTCGTCCGGGTGTTCCAGCAGGGCGATCATCGCGCCCGGCAGGCCGTTGCGGATCGTCTCGTTGCCGGCCACCGCGAACAGCCAGAACATGTTCTCGAACTCGTCCACCGAGAGCCGGTCGTCGCCGCGCTGGGCGAGCAGGATGGACATCACGTCCGGCCCCGGGTCGCGGCGTTTCGACTCGGCCAGCAGGTGCGCGTACGCGTAGAGGTCCGCCATCCCGGCCCGGGTCCGCGGGTCCGGCATCCGGCCGTCAGCGTCCGGGACCGGCCGGTGTCGCAGCGCCTCCCGGGCCGCCGCGGTGCCCGCCCGAGGGTCGAACGCGGCCGACACGGCGTAGTCCGGGTCCTGGAAGCCGATCACCCGGTTCGACCAGTCGTACAGCAGCCAGCGGTCGGGGTCCGGCACGCCGAGCACGTCGGCGAGGGTGAGCAGCGGCAGGTCGGCGGCGAGGTCCCGGGCGAAGTCACAGGTGCCCTCGTCCGCGTCGCCGAGCGCCCGGTCGACGAGGGCCGCCGCGTTGGCCCGGATCGACGCCTCCAGCGCGGCGACCGCCCGCGGGGTGAACGAGCGGGCCACCGGCCGGCGCAGCCGGCCGTGTTCCGGGGGGTCCATGTTGAGCATCATCCGCCGGACGTAGGCCAGATCCTCGGGGGTGGCCGGGTCGCGGATCTGCGTGGCGCCGAGCCGGGACGAGAAGAGCCGTGGCTGCTTGAGCACCTCGGTCACGTCGGTGTGCCGCAGCACCAGCCAGAAGCCCGGACCGCCGGGCAGCCCGAGCAGCGGCGGCTCCTCGACCCGCACCACCGGCCCGGCCGCACGCAGCTCGGCGAGCAGGTCGTACGGGACGCCGTCGAGGTAGGTGCGGGGGTCGACCAGGGGCGTCGGATCGACCGTCACTGCCCGAGGAACTCCTCGACCACCGTGACCAGCCGGACCGGGGTCTCGTACATCGCGTAGTGCCCCGCGTTGGCGAGCACCTCGAGGCGGGCGTTGGGGTAGTGCCGCAGCCAGGTCTCGCGCATCGTGTCGGCGCCCAGCGCAGGATCGTGCTCCCCGACCACGGCGAGCGCCGGCACCGGGTTGCCCTTCACCTCGTCGGTGAAGTCGGTCCGCGCCCACGCGGTCAGGTACGCGCCGAACGCCTCACGGGTGGAGTTGTCGAGCGAGAACCGGACCATCTCGTCCAGCCACCGCCGGGACAGCCGGTTGCCGGTGGTGAGGTCGATGATGGTGCGGCGGTTGTCCGGGTCGGCGGCGGCGCCGTCGAACAGCGCCCAGCTCTGCAGGTCGAAGGGCACCCCGCCGGCCGGGACCGGGCTGATGCCGACGAGCCGGTCCACCCGGCCGGGCGCGTCGGCGAGGACCCGCTGGGCGGCGCTGCCGCCCATGGAGTGCCCGACCACCGAGAACGTCTCCCAGCCGAGGGAGTCGGCGAGGTCGCGCGCGTCGTGGGAGATCTCGGCGATGCTGTGGTCGCCGGCCACCTCGGTGCGCGCGCCGTACCCGCGGTAGTCCAGGAACGCCCAGGTGAAGCGGTCGGTGTCGATCAGCTCCGGCAGCCCGCCCCAGCCGCGCGCCGACCCGAACCACCCGTGCAGGGCCAGCACCTTGTGCGGCCCGCGACCGACGCTGATGTGGCTGATCGTCATGCCGATCCCTTCGCTGTCGCGGCGCTGCGACACTGCGCTGCCGGTGTGACAGCGACCGTAGCCCGCGCGCGCACCGAAACGGAAGAACCGAAAGTGTCGCCTTCAGGCAGGGGCCGTCAGCCCGCGAGCGTCATGATCCGGGACACAGGAGCGACCCCACGAGCGGTAGCTGAAGGGGTTGCAGACAGAGCGCGGCGTTGGTGGGAGTGGTCGACGGGGCCGGGGCGCTCGGGCTGGACGTGGCACGCCGTGCGGGAGTGGTGGCCGGGGCGGCGGTGGCGGGCCGGGCGCCGACGGTCCGTACGGGCTTCGGCGCCAGCGTGGCCCTTGCGGCGGGCCGGGCCGCC
>NZ_JBSGJR010000164.1:0-11878 GCF_053605645.1 Micromonospora sp. NPDC003776 | reverse complement strand
CGCGAGGCCGGCGGGCTCGCGCAGCGACTCGTCCGGCGCCGGCTCCCGCAGCCACGCCCGCAGCAGCGCCGCGACGACCGACGAATCGGCGGACGCGCGCTGCTGGGCGAGGAAGATCCGGAACACGGCGGATTCCAGGTCGGGGGAACGCTCCAGGTCGGTGACCCCGTAGTGCCCCAGCGCCTTGGCGAGCCTCGCCTGGAACGCGGACGGCAGCCCGGCCCGCTCGACGTCCAGGCTCTGCAGGTAGGTGTGGAAGTACTCGCGGGCGGTGTGGATGTGGCTCCCACCACCGTCCTCACCCGAGGGCCGGTTGCGGCTCAGCTCGGCGAGGTCGGCGAACACGTTGAGCAGGTCGAGCTCCTCGGCCAGCGGCCGGTGGCCCGCCTCGACGGCGGCCCGGCGCGCGACGAGGTAGCCGTCGAGCACCCGACGCTCGTCGTGCGGGTCGACGTCGAAGCCGAGCAGCAGCCCGCGCAGATCCTCCTGGCCCCGTGCGGCACGCGCCCGGGCCGGGAGCTGGTCGGCCGCGACGGGCAGGTCCACCTCGACGGACCCGGCGGCCGGGCCGGCCACGCTCTCGGCGCTCTCGTCGGCGAGCGGCTCCAGCCGCAACAGCGGCGCCCCGGCCTCCACCTGGCTGCCCACCGAGACGGCGCACTCCTTCAGCCGGGCCTTGAACGGCGCCCGCAGCACCGTCTCCATCTTCATGGCCTCCAGCACCAGCACAGGCGCGCCCGCCTCGACCTCGGCGCCGACCGCCAACGGCGTGGCGACCACCAGGGCGGGCATGGGGGAGCGCAGGACGCCGCCCTCGTCGCGGCTGACCCGGTGCGTCACGCCGTCCACCTCGACCAGGTGGACCGGCCCGTGCGTGCCGGTGAGCAGGCGGTGCCGGGCGCCGTTGACGACGATCTGCCCGGTGTGCTCGTCGAAGCGGTCCAGCTCGACGTCGGCGGTGCGGACGTCGTCGCCCGCCTCGATGCCCACCCGGAACCGGTGCGCCCCGATCCGCGCGACCCGCATCCGGTAGCCGACGCCGCGCAGCTTGAGGTCCAGCGGCCGGCCGCTCTTGTGCTGCACCTGCGGGCGCCCACCGGCCGCGGTCGAGAGCAGCCGCTGCCGCTCGACGCGCTCCTCCTCCTCGTACGCCTCGATGGCGGCGGCCGCGAGCGCGACGCCGGAGTGCCGGTGCGCGACGAGCCGCCCCTCGCCGCGGACGCGGTCGATCCAGCCGGTGTCGGCGCTCGCGTCGATCACCTCGGGCTGGTCGAGCAGGTCCAGCACGAAGCTCTTGTTCGTCGCGCCGCCCTCGATGATGACCGTGGTGTTCGCCATCGCCCGGCGCAGCCGGCCGAGCGCCTCGTCGCGGTCGGCGCCGTAGGCGATGATCTTCGCGATCATCGAGTCGAAGTCGGCGGGGATGGTGTCACCCTCGCTGACGCCGGTGTCCACCCGGATGCCCGGCCCGGCGGGCAGCACCAGGCGGGCGATCCGACCGGGGGAGGGCGCGAAGTCGCGGTCGGGGTCCTCGGCGTTGAGCCGGGCCTCGATGGCGTGCCCGCGCTCCACCGGCGGCCGGCCTTCGAGCCGGCCGCCGGAGGCGACGTGCAGCTGCGCCTTGACCAGGTCGAACCCGGTGGTGGACTCGGTGATCGGGTGCTCGACCTGCAGCCGCGTGTTGACCTCGAGGAACGCGAACAGCCGGTCGCCCGGGTGGTAGAGGAACTCGACGGTCGCCGCGCCGCGGTAGCCGACCGCGACGGCGAGCCGCTCGGCCGAAGCCTTGAGCTCGGCGGCCTGCTCGGGGCTGAGCACCGGCGACGCGGACTCCTCGATGACCTTCTGGTTGCGCCGCTGCACCGAGCAGTCGCGGACCCCCAGCGCCCACGCGGTGCCCTGGCCGTCGGCGATCACCTGCACCTCGACGTGCCGGGCGCCGGTGACCAGGCGCTCCAGGAACACCACGCCGCTGCCGAACGCCCGCGCCGCCTCCTGGCTGGTGCGCTCGTACGCGTCGGCCAGTTCGGCCTCACTCGTGATCACGCGGATGCCGCGCCCGCCACCGCCGGCGGTCGCCTTGAGCATCAGCGGGTAGCCGATCTGCGCCGCCGCCGCGAGGGCGGCGTCGAGGGTCTCGACCGCCCCGCGGCTCCACGGCGCGACCGGCACGCCGACCTCCTCGGCGATCAGCTTCGCGCCGATCTTGTCGCCGAGCTTGCGCATGGCCTCCGGGTCCGGCCCGACGAAGGTCACCCCGACCCGCTCGCACAACTCCGCGAAGGCCGGGTCCTCGGCGACGAAGCCCCAGCCGACCCAGGCGGCGTCGGCCCCGGTCTCCACCAGCGCGCGCTCCAGCACCGTCAGATTCAGGTACGGGCGGGCCGCGGCCGGGCCGAGGTCGTACGCGATGTCCGCCTCGCGCACGAAGGTGGCCGTGCGGTCGACGTCGGTGTACAGGGCGACGGTCTCGATCCGCGCCCCGGTCTCCGCGGCCAGCTCCCGGACGGCGTGGATGAGCCGCATCGCGGCCTCCCCACGGTTGACGATGGCGACACGGCTGAACACCCGACCGACCCCTCCGGTAGACATCAGAGCTACGCGCCGCGAGTCCGCGAACCCCGGCAGTGATCACCTTTCCCTCTGCCGGCGGGCGGCGCCATGTCGTAACCACCGAACCGGAGAGGGCGGCCGTTGTAGGAACCCGACAAAACTTTTTGGCGCCCCCGCCGCGGTCCTGGGGCTGGTGATCGCCCGTGGGGCACACGTTGCCGGAGGGCGTCCACCACCGGCTCGCTCTCGGCGGCGTCGGGTCGGGTGATCAGCTCGGACCGGCTTGCCGGGCGGGTTAACCAGCCAGGTCGCCGGCCGGGTGGTCCTGGCGCGCCAGGTGCGCGCGGAGTTGGTCGTCTTCCGGGCGTCGAACCTGGCCGCCGCCAACGTCGCCCAGCTGCTGCTCGGCGCGGCCTGGATCCCGATGTGGTTCTTCCTCAACCTCTACCTGCAGCAGGTGCTCGGGTTCAGCGCCTTCCCCAGCGGCGCCGCGCTGCTGCCGATGACGATCCTCATCATGATCACCATCGCCCCGCGGGCCATCGCCCGGTTCGGCCCGAAGCCCATGGTGGTCACCGGCCTCGTGGTCCTCGCCGTCGGGCTCGGCTGGCTCGGCAGCTTCGCCGTTGACGTCCTGCCCGCCTCGCTGGTCGCGGCGTCGGGGGGCATGTCCCTGGCGTTCATCCGTTACCTGTCAGTGCGCTCTAGCGACTGATCGGCATGTCCCGCCTTGCGGTGGGACGGTCCCGGTCTTACCCGCCTGAGCGGGGCCGGGTTGACGTTTCATGGCCACCGGCCCGCCGGGGCGGGTCTTATGGTCGGCTCCACGTCCTGCCACCGGGCCACTCCCGGCGGTGGTGACCTCATCCGCGAGGGCGGCGAGGTTACGCGCGGCATTCAAGTCCCGATCGAGGACCAAGCCGCACGAGTCGCAGAGGTAGGTTCGGACCCGCAGCGGCAGCTTGGCTTTCACCGCACCGCAGCCCGAACAGGTTTTGCTGGAGGGATACCAGCGGTCGGCGACGATCCGCCGGCCACCGTTCCACGAGGCCTTGTAGCCCACCTGTCGACGGATCTCACCGAACCCGGCATCAGCGACCTGCCGGGCCAACCGCCGGTTGGCCAGCATGCCGGCCACGTGGAGGTCTTCGACCACGATCGTGCCGTACTCGCGGGCCAGCCCGGTGGTCAGCTTGTGCAGGCCATCACGACGCAAGTTCGCTACCCGCGCATGCGCGCGAGTGACCTGCTTGCGGGCGCGTTCCCACCGGTTTGAGGGCCGCCGGCCGGTGCGCCGGTCCGGGCCGACACGCCGGGACATCTGCCGGTACAGGCGCCGCATCCGCTGGCCGGCCTCGTCCAGATGCCGCGGGTTGGGCACCATCTCACCGGTGGACAGCACCGCCAGGTGGGTGATCCCCACATCCACGCCGACCACCGCCCGCGGGCGCGTCGGGGTGCGCTCGACCCGCTCCACCTCGACGCAGAACGCCACATGCCACCGCCCACCGTCACGGCGCACCGTCGCCGACAGGATCCGCGCCGTGCCCACCTCCAAGCGGCGGGCGAGCTTGCGGGTCGACTCGTAGGTCTTCAGCCGGCCCAGCCGGGGCAGCACCACATGCTTACGGTCCGGCTCCACCCGGATCGCACCCGTGGTGAACCGGACGCTGGGGGTGCTGCGGCGGCGGGACTTGAACCGCGGGAACCCGACTCGCCGCCCCTTCCGCTTGCCCGCCCGCCAGTCGGACCAGTTCTTCAAACCGCACGCCAGGGCGTCGAGGCCGGTGTTGAACGCCTCCTTGGAACACTCCCGCCACCACGGCGCCACATCCGGCTTCGCCTGGTTCCACGCCTTGCGTAACGCCGCGAGACTCCACCCGAGCGTCGGAGTCAGCAACTGCTCAGGCACACCGTAGCTGCGTTCCGCGGCGCGCTGGTCCATGACCGCCTTCACCCTGGCCAGAGCCCAGTTGTACGCCACCCTGGCCGCGCCCGCATGCGCCAGCACCAACCGCTCCTGCAACGGCGTCAGGTCCAGAGCGAACCGGTACGCCTGCATGCTGCGCACACCCACCCCCACTCACCCCCTCCGGGGTCAGTGTCGGCGACGGGTACGACACTCCCGCAGCCCCTCGCTCAAACACCGCACCAGAACGCGTCTCTGCCGCCTGAAGAACACTCCACTGGCAGCAGTTGACACCCGCTCGCTCGGCACAGCGATCTCGAGCGCCTGCCCGGAGGAGGGTGGCCTCGCCTCGGGCATTGTCAACACCAGCTACCGGGTCGGCTCGGCGCTCGGCCTGGCCGCGATGACCGCGGTCGCCTCCGCCGCCGGGGTGGACCGGCTCGACGACCTGGTCGCGCTGACCGACGGCTACTCCGCAGCCTTCCTCAGGCGCCGGCCTGATCGCCGTCACCGCCGGGCTCACCCTGCGCGCTGCACGCAGGCGGACGTTGACGCCGAGCCGGTGCGGGTCGGTTGCGAGGAGTGGCGGCCGGTCGGCGGACAACGGCGACTCGGCGACCGCACCTCGTGCCGGCGGGACGGTCGGTGTCCGGCCGCCCCGCCGGCGTACCCCCGTTCATCGGGCGGAGGATGCGGCGGGCTGGAACAGCTCGACCAGGTTGCCGGCGGGATCGGCGAGCAGGATCTGCCGTCCGCCGGGGCCCGAGACCGGCTCGCCGCGGAAGGCCAGCCCCGCGCCCCGGAGCCGGTCGATCTCGGCGTCCAGGTCGTCGACGATCAGGTGGATCCGGTTGCGGCCGGGAGTGGCGCTGCCCTCGGGGGTGGCGCGGGCGCCCGAGCTGGCCGGCCCGGACAGCAGGAGCCGGAGGGGGCCGCGGACCACGTCCGCGAACGCGTCCCCGGCCCGGTGGTTGAGCTGAAAGCCCAGGTGGCCGGTGTAGAAGGCGACGGCCGCCGGGACGTCGTCCACGATGTACCGGACGCTGGCGTACTGATCGGATGGGGCCACGACGAGAACCTCCTTGAGCTGCCTACGGACGGGCGGCGGCGAGAACCGGGCCCAGCCGTCGTACCCGGTTGTCGATGTCGCCGGCGATACGCGTGAAAGCCGGATAGGTGGACCGGGCGGTGTCGCCGCCCGGGGCGGGATCGGGGATGCTCCAGTGCAGCCGCCGGGCGTCCCCGCCGACGCCGGCGCAGGCCTCGCGGGCCCGGTCGCACACGGTGATCACGTAGTCGAACCGGCGGCCGGTGAGCGTGTCGAGGTGCGTGGGGCGCTGGGCGGCGACGTCGATGCCGAAGTTCCGGCGCAGCACCCGCACGGCGTGGGGATGCAGCCGCGATTTTGGGTGGCTTCCGGCACTGAGGGCCACCACCTGGCCGGCGGTGTGGTGGCGGAGCAGCGCCTCGGCGATCGGTGAGCGGGCGCTGTTGCCGGTGCACACGAACAGCACGGTGAGGCGGGGCAGCCGCCCGGGCTGGACCGGCGGGGTGGGTGTGTCGGCGTCCAGGCGCAGCGCAGGGTGCAGAGCGGCGCCCGTGCCGGCCAGCTCCCGGGCGCAGCGGTCGAGGTCCAGGTGGTAGTAGCTGTCCCGGCCGTCGAAGCTGCTGCGGTTGACGGTGACCAGGCCCCCGTTGCGCAGCAGCCGCAGGTGGTAGGAGACCAGGTTCTGGGGCTCGCCGACCAGGGCCGCCAGCTCACGGACCCGCAGGTCGCCGTGGGCGAGCGCGGTCAGCAGCCGCCACCGCAGCGGGTGTCCGGCCAGGCGTACGAACGCCGGAGCGGCGTCCCTCGACGAGCCCACCAGCCGAGGTTACATCAAATTCATTTGATGCGTACGCCCGGACGCGGATGCCCCCCTTCGCCAAGGAATCAGTCGCGCTCCCTCTGGTTCAATGGCGATACCGTTGGTACCGTCGCGCAATGCCTACGGATCTCGAAGCTGGCCACGTCGATCGCGCGCGCCTTGCCAGCCTGCTGGAGCGGGAGCGGGCGGAGTTCGTCGACCGGCACTCCCGGTCGGCCTCCGCGTACGGCCGCGCGGAGCACCTGTTCGGCCGGGTGCCGATGACCTGGATGAACAAGAACGCGGCGGGCTTCCCGGTGTATGTCGACCGGGCCCGCGGGGCCCGGCTCACCGACATCGACGGCATCGAGTACGTCGACTTCTGCCTGGGCGACACCGGGGCGATGGCGGGCCATTCGCCGGCCCCGGTCGTCGCCGCGGTCACCCGACGGCTCGGCGACCTGGGTGGCGCGAGCACCATGCTGCCCACCGAGGAGGCGGCGACGGTCGGGGCCGAACTGAGCCGCCGCTTCGGCCTCCCCGCGTGGAGCTTCACGCTCACCGCCACCGACGCCAACCGGTGGGCCATCCGGCTGCTGCGCGCGATCACCGGCCGCCCGCGCATCCTGGTGAACAGCTACTGCTACCACGGCTCGGTCGACGAATCGCTGATCGTGGTCGGTCCCGACGGGCGCGGGCGCAGCCGGGAGGGGAACGTCGGCGCCCCGTGCGACGTGACCACCACCAGCCGGGTCGCCGAGTTCAACGACCTCGACGGCCTCGCCCGCGAACTCGCCCACGGCGACGTCGCCGCGGTGCTGATGGAGCCGGCGCTGACCAACATCGGCATCGTGCTGCCCGAACCCGGCTACCTCGACGGCGTCCGCGCGCTCACCCGCCAGCACGGCACCTACCTCATCAATGACGAGACCCACACCTTCTCCGCCGGTCCCGGCGGCGCGACCGCCGCCTGGGGCCTGACACCGGACGTGGTCACCATCGGCAAGGCCATCGGCGGCGGCGTCCCCGTCGGCGCGTACGGGCTCTCCGCCGAACTCGCCGCCGCGCTGCACGGCCGGGCGGACCTCGACCTGGTCGACATGGGCGGCGTGGGCGGCACCCTCGCCGGCAACCCGGTCTCGATCGCGGCGACCCGGGCCACCCTGCAGGAGGTGCTCACCGACGACGCGTTCGCCGGCATGATCGACGTGGCGACCGGCTTCGCCGACGGCATCCGCACGATCATCGACGGGTACGCGCTGCCCTGGTCGGTCAGCCAGCTCGGCGCGCGGGTCGAGTACCGCTTCGCCACACCGGCGCCCCGCACCGGCACCGCATCAGCCGCCTGCGCCGACCCCGAGCTGGAGGACTACCTGCACGTCTACCTGATCAACCGGGGCATCCTGATGACCCCGTTCCACAACATGGCGCTGATGTGCCCGCAGACCACCGTCGAGGACGTCGCCCGGCATCACGAGGTCTTCGCCGCCGCGCTCGGCGAGCTGCTGGGTTAGACGGCGCTTCCCGCCGCTGTTCCGGTGGTGGCCCGGGACCCCGGCAGCGCGGCCACATGGGCCATGATGCACGGATGTCAGCACTGCTCGATGAGATCGACTGGTCCACCCTGACCCACGCCTACGGGTCGGCCGAGGACGTACCGGACCTCCTCCGGGCGCTCGCCTCACCAGACGAGCAGGTACGCGCGGACGCCCAGTACGAGCTCTACGGCAACATCTATCACCAGGGCACCCGGTTCGAGGCGACCGCCTACGCGGTGCCGTACCTGCTCCACCTGGTTGGGGACCCGCTGACCCGGGACCGAGCCGACCTCATCATGCTGCTGGCGAGCCTGGCCACGGGGGATGTCTACACCGAGGTGGTCGCCGGCTTCCCGGTCCGTCGGCTACGCGAGAGCGTTGCCGGTTTCGGTGAGGTGCAGGCGCGCCGGGTCGGTGCGCTGCGGCAGCAGTGGCTGGGCGGGTTCGTCAACGGTCGGCCGACATCCCCTCGGCCGTGGAGCCGGGACGAGGGCGCGTTGCTGGACGTCTGGTATGGGCTGCGGGCGTACGATGCGGTGCGGGCCGGCGTGCCCGTGCTGGTCGACCTGTTGGCCGACGCCGACGCCGAGATGGCCGGCGCCGCCGCCTACGCCCTGGCCTGGTTCCCGGAGGCGGCCGACCTCACCGGACCCGTGCTCGAATCGCTGGCCGGCGACGCGGACGTACCGGTGGCACTGGCGGGCACGGCGCTGCTCGCCCTCGCACTCACCGCTACGGTGAACGCCGACGCGTACCGACCGTTGCTGCGCGCGTTCCTGGATTCCGGCGATGCGACCCTCCGCTGGGCGGGGGCGACGGCGTGGGCGATCCTGGCCGGCACCGACTCACCACAGGAGGCGCGGACCGAGTTGGCGGTTCAGGCCCGGCGCGAGCCGGAGCAGGTGCACTTCGCGTTGTGGCAGACGAGCATGGCCGACTGGGCGCTGCTGTTGCTCGACGTGGTGGACCCCGAACAGGCCGAAGGCGTTCGCGTCGAGCTGGTGGGGGCGCGGCTGGACCGGCTGCCGCCGGACAAACCCTGGCATAACCATCTCACCGCTCCGTTCGCGCTGGCCTTCCCGGACGGCCCCCCGACAGAAGCCCCCGCCTACGACGACCTCACCAGGTCGCAGCGGCTGCTGGTCGATCATCTGTGGCAGTATCCCGAGGGCTTCGCCCATCGGACCGGTGGCCCGCAGGGACTGCTCCGGCAGCATCTGCTGCCGACCGACCCGGCGCAGCTCGCCGAGTACGCGGCAACCGACCAGCGGTGACCGACGGGGGTAGCCGTTCTGCAGCCGACCGTTTCATCGGCATCACGCCTGCACGGCTGATCCCTGCCGGTGCGGCCCGCCGTACTCGGTCAGCGTGAACCGCCCCTGCTCACCGGCGGAATGCACGATGACGACGACCGTGCTGGCATCCTCGAATCGCAGCGTGAACACCGGATCGAGGTCGCACAGCTGGGCGAACGCCTCGCGATCCGACTCCTCGTCGTCGACCAGGCGGCCGTGTGCGTCCCAGCTGGCGCCGCGCGGGGAGATCACGACGGCCACCTCGACGCTGCCGAGCAGGGTGCTGCGGTTCGCCCACCACTCCAGCCGGCAACGACCCTCGAAGCGCTCCATGTCGCGATCCTTCCTGGCCCGGCTATCGCCCGCCCCGGATGACCCGTACGCCGAACGCGATCGCTCCGATGGCGAGCGCAGCGCCCAGGAGCCGGAGGCCCGGGGACTCTTCCGCCTCCCCGTGGGCCATGCCGGCGACGCCGAGGGCCATGGCGACGATGGCGAGGACGTATCTCATGGTTCACTCCTCGACCCACTCCAGCAGGTCACCGGGCTGGCAGTCGAGCACCCGGCAGATGGCTTCCAGGGTGCTGAAGCGGATCGCCTTGGCCCGGCCGTTCTTGAGCACCGCGACGTTCGCCGGGGTGAGGCCGACCCGCTCGGCGAACTCGCCCACGCTCATCTTGCGCTTGGCCAGTTCCACGTCGAGGCGTACGACGATGGGCATCAGATCACCGCTTCCATGTCGGTCTGCAGCGTGGTGGCCTGGCGCAGCAGCGCGCGCATGACCACCATCAGCAGCCCCGCCACCGCGACGCCGATCACCATCAGGAACAGCAGCACGGGTAGGCCGGGGTCGCCCGCGCGGAAGCCGACGTAGAGGAACACACCCAGCAGCACCACCCAGGCGGCCGCGATGGTCCACACGATGGCGTCGACCCAGACCAGGGACGCCGGGCTGAAGATGCGGTCCCGCTTGACCAGGGTGAGCAGCTTCCAGGTGCAGACGATGACCGCCTGGACGCACAGCACCCAGAACACCGTCACCGCGGTGGCCGGCCACCGCAGGTAGGCCAGCTCCGGGTTCTCCCGGGCCATGTGCGCGAACTGCCCCGGCAGCGAGAGGGTCTCGAACGGGATCAGGACCCCGAACAACACTACGAGGAAGACTCGGAGAGCGGACACCGCTCGGCGCTCTGTGACCATGTATCGACTATCACTCGACACCTATCGAGAGTCAATAGATTCGGCATGGCGCGCGGCGACGGCGGGCCTTAGCCGGCCGTTAAGTAACCGGGGCAACCGGTGCGTTCGGCGACAGCACTGGGCAGACTGGTCCGATGCCCGCCGCCGCTCCGCCCGGTCCCGCCGCGCACCGCCGTCCCCGTACCCGGAAACTCGTGGCCGTGGTGGCCGCGCTCGCGATGGCGGTCGGGGTGGGCGCCTGGTCACTGCGGGACCGGGTCGCCGGCAAGGACGGGACGCCGCGGGCCGGCGACGCCGCCGGCGCGACGCGCGACGGCGGCCCGCCGAGCTGCGCCGGCCGGCCGGCCCGGGCGCCGCGCGAGGTGCGCGGCATGTGGATCACGACGGTCAACAACATCGACTGGCCGAGCCGGCCCGGGCTGCCGGCCGAGACGGTACGGGCCGAGTTCCGCGGCTGGCTGGACCTGGCGGTGCGACGCCACCACAACGCGGTCTTCGTCCACGTGCGCCCGAGCGGGGACGCGCTCTGGCCGTCCGCCTACGCGCCGTGGTCGCAGTGGCTGACCGGGCGGCAGGACGGCGGCGACCCCGGCTGGGATCCGATGGAGTTCATGGTCGCCGAGGCGCACGCGCGCAACCTGGAGTTCCACGCCTGGTTCAACCCGTACCGGGGCGGGCAGCCGGCCACCGTCGGCGGACCCGGCCCCCGGCTGGACCGGCTCGCGCCCAACCACCCGCTGCGGCAGCACCCCGACTGGGCGGTCACCTACCCCAGCGCCGACCGGCCCGGCAGCCGCCTCTACTTCAACCCGGGCATCCCCGCCGCGCGCGCGTTCGTCGAGGACTCGATGCTGGAGGCGGTCCGCCGGTACGACATCGACGGGGTGCACTTCGACGACTTCTTCTATCCGTACCCGGAGGCGGGGCAGGATTTCCCCGACGCTGCCGCGTTCGCCCGCTACGGCGGGGGATTCACCGACCGGCACGCCTGGCGTCGGGACAACGTGAACACGCTGGTCCGGGAGATGAGCGAGCGGATCAAGGCGATCAAGCCGTGGGTGAAGTTCGGCATCAGCCCGTTCGGCATCTGGCGCAACGCCCGCACCGACCCGGCCGGCTCGGCCACCGCCGGCCTGCAGAGCTACGACGACATCTACGCCGACACCCGGCTGTGGGTACGGAAGCAGTGGCTGGACTACGTCGTGCCGCAGCTCTACTGGAACATCGGGTTCGCCAAGGCCGACTACGCCAGGCTGCTGCCCTGGTGGGTGACCACGGTGAAGGGCACCCGGGTGCAGCTCTACATCGGCCAGGCCGACTACCGGGTGGGGGAGCGCGGCGCCTGGCGCGACCCGGCCGAGCTGGACCGCCAGCTCGCCCTCAACCGGCGGTACGGGGTGAGCGGGAGCGTGCACTTCAGCGCCCGGCAGGTACGCGCCGACAAGCTCGGCGCGGTCAGCCGGTACAGCGCGGCGCACTACGCCGGCCCCGCGCTGCTGCCGCCGATGGCGCAGTTGCCGGTCGCGCCGCCGCCGG
>NZ_JBSGJR010000163.1:0-11965 GCF_053605645.1 Micromonospora sp. NPDC003776 | reverse complement strand
CGCCGCCGCGCAGGCGGGCGTGGGGCGAGTCGGCCGAGCCGACGCCGGTCCCGCCGCTCGACTCCCCCGAGCACCAGGTGCCGGTCGACCCGTGGGAGGGGGTCGACACCACCGGCTGGGACCTGCACTCGGTCGAACTACCCGCGCTGCCACCGACGCTGCCCAACCCGGCGCCGCGGCACACCCCGCCCTTCCCGGCACCGCCGGTGAGCCCCTCGCCGGTCCCACCGCCGCCTGTCACCGCCCGGCCGGTCCCGCCACCGCCGCCGGCCGCCGCCCGGCCGGTTCCCCCGGCCACCGCCCGGCCGGTGTCGCCGCCTGCGGCGCCGCCCGCCCCGGCGAAGCAGCGTCGCCGCCGGCCCGCCCCGCCGGTCACCGCACCGCCCGGGTGGCGGCCGCCCGACGGGTACGCGCCCGTCCCGGTCCGCCGTCGGCGCCGCTGGCCCTGGGTGCTGCTGCTCACCGTCGCCTGCTGCTGCGGCGTCCCGCTCTGGTGGGCGGCGCCGGTCTCCAGCCAGTACCCGGCCAGCGCGGCGCTGCCCGACCAGGTCCAGGACCTGCGGCTGCGTGACGACGAGCGCAGCCAGGCGACGGCCGAACAGCTGAAGAACGAGGTACGCCAGGCGCACCTGCTCGCCGAGGACACCTTCGCCGGCGTCTACGGCACGAGCGACGACAAGCGGGTGACCCTGTTCGGCGGCACCGGGTTCCGGCTGACCCCGGAGTCGGACGCCGACGCCGAGATCGCCCGCCTCAAGGACCAGTACGCCCTGGGCGACGCCGTACCGATGGAGACCGGTGTCCGGGGCCGGTACGAGCGCTGCGCGGTGGGCCGGGCGGACGGCGACGCGGTGGTGGTCTGCACCTCGGTCGACCACGGCAGCCTGACCACCGGGGTCTTCACCCGGCTCTCCGTCGACGACAGCGCCCGCCTGCTGGACCAGCTACGCGCCGCGGTGGTGACCCCGAAGCAGTCCTGAACGGACACTCTCCGTCAGATCTCGAACACGTAAACCTGTTGCGCTTCACCTTTGTAGTTTGGGCGTTTCAGGGGAGAATCGGGACATGTCGCGGCGTTGGCTCTTCGCCGACCAACTGGGGCCGCACTTCCTCGACGATCGGAAGCAACCGGTCCTGCTCATCGAGTCGAAGGCGGTCTTCCGTCGCCGCGTCTACCACCGGCAGAAGGCGCACCTGATCCTCTCCGCGCTCCGCCACCGCGCCGCCGAGCTGGGCGACCAGGCGATCTTCCTGCGCGCCGAGACGTACGGGCAGGCGCTGAAGCAGGTCCGCGAGCCGCTGGAGGTGTGCCACCCGACGTCGCGGGCCGCCCTGGCGTTCGTCCGCGACCTGGACCGGGTCACCGTGCTGCCCGCCCGGGGGTACGTGACCAGCCTGGAGGACTTCGCCGACTGGGCCGACGGCCGCCGGGGCGCGTTGCGGATGGAGGCCTTCTACCGGTTCGCCCGGGAACACCACGGGGTCCTCCTGGACGGCCGTGACCCGGTGGGCGGCCGGTGGAGCTACGACACCGAGAACCGCGAGGCGCCGCCGAAGGACGGCAGGCTCGACGTGCCCGCCGCGCCGACGCCGAAGGAGGACGACATCGACGCGGAGGTCCGGGCCGACCTGGACCGCTGGGAGAAGCAGGGCATCCGGTTCGCCGGCCGGGACGGCCCGCGCCGCTTCCCCGCCACCGCCAAGGAGGCCACGGCCCGGCTACGGCACTTCCTCCGGCACCGGCTGGCCGCGTTCGGCCCGTACGAGGACGCCATGCTCGCCGGCGACCCCTGGCTGGCGCACAGCATGCTCTCGGCCGCGTTCAACCTGGGCCTGCTCGACCCAATGGAGGCGGTCCGGGGCGCGGAGCAGGCGTACCGGAAGCAGGGCGCGCCGCTGGCCAGCGTGGAGGGTTTCATCCGGCAGGTGATGGGCTGGCGGGACTACATCTGGCACACCTACTGGTACCTCGAGCCGTCCTGGCGGAACAGCAACGAGCTGGGCGCGCGGCGGTCACTGCCGGGCTGGTGGCAGGACCTGGACGCGGACGTGGTCGACGCGCACTGCCTGCACGACGTGCTCACCGGCGTCCGGGACCGGGCCTGGGTGCACCACATCCCCCGGCTGATGGTGCTCGGCAACTACGCCCTGCAACGGGGCTGGCGCCCAGCCGAGCTGGTCGAGTGGTTCCGGACCCGCTTCGTGGACGGCTACGAGTGGGTGATGACCGGCAACGTCGTCGGCATGAGCCAGTACGCCGACCTGGGCCGGATGACCACCAAGCCGTACGTCTCCGGCGGCGCGTACATCAACCGGATGAGCGACTACTGCGGCGGCTGCCGGTACGACCCGAAGAAGCGCCTCGGCGCGGACGCCTGCCCGTTCACCGCCGGCTACTGGGCCTTCCTGAACACCAACCGCGGCCGGATCCCGGCCAACGCCCGGATGGCCCGCACCATGAAACAGCTGGAACGCCTCACCGACCTGGACGCCGTGATCGCCCAGGAGAAGCAGCGGGGCAACGACCCGCCGTGACCGGTCCCCCGCCGGTCAGGCCGTCGGGTCGGCGGTGGGCTCGGCGCGCTTGGGCGCGTAGCGCGGGACGTACTCCTGGCCGGTGAGCTTCTGGATCTCGGCCATCAGCTCGTCGGTCATCTCGCGCAGCGACGTCCGGTCGTCGGACCGGCCGGTGAAGTCCAGCGGCTTGCCGAACCGGATGCTGATCTCCGCCCGGCCCGGCCGGGGCACCCGCGTCCCGATGGGCTGCGCCTTGTCGGTGCCGGTCACGCCGACCGGGATGATCGGCACGCCGGCCGCCACCGCCAGCCGCGCCGCGCCGGTCCGCCCCCGGTAGAGCCGCCCGTCCGGGGAGCGGGTCCCCTCCGGGTAGACGGCGACCAGGTCGCCGGCCTTGAGCACCGGGATGGCGGCGTCGAACGCGGAGAGGGCGGCCCGCCCGCCGGCCCGCTCGACCGGGATGGCGCCCAGCCCGGTCAGCACAAACTTGGAGAACGCGCCCTTCACGCCGGTGCCCTTGAAGTACTCCGACTTGGCCCAGAAGGCCAGGTGCCGGGGCACCACGGTGCCGAGGAGCAGCTCGTCGGCGACGGAGAGGTGGTTGCCCGCGAAGATCGCCCCACCGGTCGCCGGGATGTGCTCCAGCCCCTCCACATGCGGACGGAAGGCCAACCGCACCGTGGGCGCCACGATGAGCTTGCCGATGGTGTAGAGCAGGGGCACGGGTCCTCCGGCGATCGTACTGAGCAGGCGGTGTCACGGTAGCGGACGGTTCCACCACGGGCGGATCGGGTGGCCGGCCGCCCGCGCGGTGGTCCGGCGACGTCCCGCCGCCGGACCACCGTCATCACGAGCTCATACCCGCCGGACGGCCACCGTCACCCGCTCGCCCTCGCCGACCTCGCCGGCGAAGCCGTCGACGCCCTCGGCGAAGTCGACCGTGTCGGCCAGCACCTCCCGCGCCACGAAGTCGGTGTACGCGGCCACCGCCGCGCGGACCTCCTCCGAGGCCGAGACCGCCACCGCGATCCGGTCCGAGACGTCCAGGTCGGCGTCCCGCCGGGCCTGCTGCACCACCCGGACCACGTCCCGGGCCAGCCCCTCGGCGGCCAGCTCCGGGGTGACCTCGGTGTCCAGCACGACCACGCCCTCGCCGCCGGGCAGCGGCGCGGAGTGCTCGGCGTCGGCGGCGACCAGGCGCAGCTCGTACTCGCCCTCGGCGAGGGTGACCCCGGCGGCGACCGGGGCGCCGTCGACCAACTCCCAGTCCCCCGCCTTCACCGCCTTGATCACCTGCTGGACCGCCTTGCCGACCCGCGGGCCGAGCGCCCGGGGCACCACGGTCAGCACCTGCTGGCAGTACGCGGACACCTCGTCGGTGAAGACCACCTGCTTCACGTTGACCTCGTCGGCGACCAGGTCGGCGAAGGGCCGCAGCTGGGCGGCGACCGGCGAGGCCACGGTCAGCTTCGACAGCGGCAGCCGCACCCGCAGCCCCTTGGCCTTGCGCAGCGACAGCGCCGCGGAGGCGACCGCCCGCACGTTGTCCATCGCCGAGACGAGGTCGTGGTCGGCCGGGAACTCGTCCGCCGACGGCCAGTCGGTCAGGTGCACCGACCGCTCGCCGGTGAGGCCGCGCCAGATCTCCTCCGCGGTCAGCGGCGCCAGCGGCGCCACCACCCGGCAGAGCGTCTCCAGCACGGTCGACAGCGTGTCGAACGCGTCGGCGTCCCCGGACCAGAACCGGTCCCGCGAGCGGCGCACGTACCAGTTGGTCAGCGCGTCCAGGTAGGACCGGACGGTGGCGCAGGCGCCGGAGATGTCGTACGCGTCGAACTGCGCCTGGACCGTCGACACCAGCTCGTTCGTCTTCGCCAGCACGTACCGGTCGAGCAGGTGCGTCGAGTCGGTGCGACGGCGGGCCGTGTAGCCGTCCGCGTTGGCGTAGAGCGAGAAGAAGTACCAGACGTTCCAGAGCGGCAGCAGCACCTGGCGCACCGCGTCCCGGATGAGCGTCTCCGTCACCGCCATGTCGCCGCCGCGCAGCACCGGCGAGGACATCAGCATCCAGCGCATCGCGTCCGACCCGTACGAGTCGAAGACGTGGTAGACGTCCGGGTAGTTGCGCAGGCTCTTGGACATCTTGCGGCCGTCCGAGCCGAGCAGGATGCCGTGGCTGAGGCAGTTGCGGAAGGCCGGCCGGTCGAACAGCGCGGTGGCCAGCACGTGCATGGTGTAGAACCAGCCCCGCGTCTGTCCGATGTACTCGACGATGAAGTCGCCCGGGTAGTGGTGCTCGAACCACTCGCGGTTCTCGAACGGGTAGTGCACCTGGGCGAACGGCATCGAGCCGGACTCGAACCAGCAGTCCAGCACCTCCGGCACCCGGCGCATCATCGACTTCCCGGTCGGGTCGTCCGGGTTGGGGCGGACCAGGTCGTCCACCGCCGGCCGGTGCAGGTCGGTCAGGCGTACGCCGAAGTCCCGCTCGATGTCGGCCAGCGAGCCGTACACGTCGACCCGCGGGTGGTTCGGGTCATCCGACTTCCACACCGGGATCGGCGAGCCCCAGAACCGGTTCCGGCTGATCGACCAGTCCCGGGCGTTGGCCAGCCACTTGCCGAAGGAGCCGTCCTTGATGTGCCCCGGCGTCCAGTTGATCTGCTGGTTGAGCTCGACCATCCGGTCCTTGAACTTGGTGACCGCGACGAACCAGGAGGACACCGCCTTGTAGACCAGCGGGGTGTCGCAGCGCCAGCAGTGCGGGTAGGAGTGGGTGTAGGTGTCCTGCTTGAGCACCACCCCCCGCTCCTTCAGCTCCCGGATCACCGGCTTGTTCACGTCGAAGACCTGCTCGCCCTGGTACGGCGGGACCAGCGCGGTGAACCGGGTGTGATCGTCCACCGTGACGATGGTCGGGATGCCGGCCGCGTTGCAGGTGTTCTGGTCGTCCTCGCCGAAGGCCGGGGCCAGGTGGACGATCCCGGTGCCGTCCTCGGTGGTGACGAAGTCGGCGCCGAGCACCTGGTACGCGTTCGGCCCGGCCTGCTCGACCAGGAAGTCGTAGAGCGGGGTGTAGCGGCGGCCCACCAGGTCCCGGCCGTACACCGCGCCGACCTGCTCGTACCCCTCCAGTTCCTTGGCGTACGCGCCGAGCCGGGCGGCGCCGACCAGGTAGCGGTCACCGTCGCGCTCCAGCACCGCGTACTCGATGTCCGGGCCGACGGCGAGCGCCAGGTTCGACGGCAGGGTCCACGGCGTGGTGGTCCAGACGCCGAGCTTCACCGGCCCGCGCACCAGTTCCGGCGCGCTCTCGTCGGCGGTCAGCGCGAACCAGACCGACAGGGTCGGGTCGTGCCGGTCCTTGTAGACGTCGTCCATCCGGGTCTCAGTGTTGGACAGCGGGGTCTCGCACCGCCAGCAGTACGCCAGCACCCGGAAGCCCTCGTAGACCAGCCCCTTCTCGTGCAGGGTCTTGAAGGCCCACATGACGCTTTCCATGTAGTCCAGGTCGAGCGTCTTGTAGTCGTTGGCGAAGTCGACCCAGCGGGCCTGCCGGGTGACGTACCGCTCCCAGTCCTGGGTGAACTCCAGCACCGAGGTGCGGCAGGCCTCGTTGAACCGGGCCACGCCGAGGTCGAGGATCTCCGCCTTGGAGGTGATGCCGAGCTGCTTCTCGGCCACCACCTCGGCCGGCAGGCCGTGGCAGTCCCAGCCGAACCGGCGCTCGACGTGCTTGCCGCGCATGGTCTGGTAGCGCGGCACCACGTCCTTGACGTACCCGGTGAAGAGGTGGCCGTAGTGCGGCAGGCCGTTGGCGAACGGCGGGCCGTCGTAGAAGACGTACTCGTTCTTCCCGTCCTCGCCGGCGGGGCGGGCCTCGACCGACGCCTCGAAGGTCTTGTCGGCCGTCCAGTGCTCCAGGACCCGGCGCTCGACCGCGGGCAGGTCCGGGCTCGCCGGCACGCCGGCGGCGGTCGGGTCGTGCAACGGATAGGCCATCGGGGGTCGCTCTCCTCGCGCAGTCTCACGGTCGTGGGTCTGCGAGGACGAGCCTTCTCCGGTACGCCGTGACCGGCGCCCCGGGCCGGGCCCGCGGTACCACCCCGCTTGGCGGTCAAGGTGCGACCGCCCGCTCGTTGGCCGGCTGTAACGGGCCGATCCCGTCCGGTTCTACTGGGCCGGTCACCCGGCTGTTCTTCCGGAGGCTCGCCGGTGATGGCCGGGTCGTCGCCTGTGTGCCGTCAAGCGTACTCGATCGGGTACGGAGACCGCCGCCGAGTAATCTCGGCACGTGATCCGGATCGAGTTGGACGAGCCCACGCTGGCCCGTACCCGGATCGCCACCAGCCCGCTCTGGGAAGTCAAGTGCAGCCTCTACCTGCTGCAACGGCACCCGGACGAGGCACCCTGGCCGTACACCAGCTGGGCCCGGCACGCCCGCCGGGTGCTCGCCGAGTTGCCCGAGGCGGCCCCGGCGACGCTCTACCACCGGACCGGCCCGCGGTATCCGGACTTCCTCGGCCCGGTGCCGCCCGGCGCCAGCCCCACCATCGAGGAGGAACTGGCCGCGCTGCGCGCCACCCCCGCCGAGGTGATCGCCGAGCAGCTCCCCCGCTACCACGCCCCCGACGACCTGCCCGACTGGCTGTCCCCGTTCGTCACCGACCGGGAGGCCGCGCTGAACCGGCTCGCCGACGGCGTCCAGGCGTACTGGGATGCGGCGATCGCGCCCTGGTGGCCGGCCATGCGCGCGGCGCTGGACGAGGAGGTGCTGCACCGCGCCCGCGCGCTCGCCGCGCACGGCCCGGACGCGCTCCTGTCCGACCTGCATGAGCGGGTGCGCTGGGAGAAGCCGGTGCTGACCCTGGTCAAACCGCCGGAGCAGAGTTTCCAGGCGGTGGACCAGCGGCTGCTGCTGATCCCGCTGATCTTCTCCCGAGGCGCGCTGACCTGCTCCACCGACCATCCCGAGGTCGTCGCGGTCTCCTACCAGGCCCGGGGTGCTGTCGTGCTGGCGGACCGGCCGAACGGCGACACCACGCCGGGAACCCCCGCGACCGACCGACTCGCGGTGCTCGTCGGGCGGGGTCGGGCCCAGGTGCTGCGGGCGCTGGCCCGGCCCGCCACCACCGCCGGCCTGGCCGCCACCCTCGGGCTCGCGCCGAGCACCGTCTCGGCGCACCTCGCCGCGCTGCTCGCCGCCGGGGTGGTGCACCGCCGCCGGGCGGGACGGCGGGTCCTCTACGGCCTGGAGCCGGCCGGCCTGGCCCTGGTCACCCTGATCGGGGCGGACCCGGCGGCCGCCACCGCCTGAGGATTCGCCGCACACCGAATTCGTTTCCCCGTCCCGCCGTCCGTCCCTAGATTCCCGGCCATGAGCGAGTACGCGATCGAGGCGGCCGGGCTGCGCCGCACCTACCGCAGCCGAACCGGTTGGTTACGACCCCAGCGCCGGGAGGTCGAGGCGGTCCGCGGCGTCGACCTGACGGTCGGCAGCGGGGAGCTGTTCGGCCTGCTCGGCCCGAACGGCGCCGGGAAGACCACCACCATCAAGCTGCTGAACACCCTGCTCATCCCGAGCGCCGGCACCGCCCGGGTGTGCGGCCACGACGTGGTCACCCAGACCCGGGAGGTACGCCGTCGGATCGGCTACGTCTTCGGCGGTGACCGGGGCCTCTACGACCGGCTCTCGGCGCTGGACAACCTGCGCTACTTCGCCGAGCTGTACGGCGTGCCGGGGCGGGAGCAGAAGCGGCGGATCGGCGAGCTGCTGGAGCTGGTCCGGCTGGCCGGCCGGGAACACGAGCGGGTGGAGGGCTACTCCCGGGGCATGCGGCAGCGCCTGCACATCGCCCGGGGCCTGCTGCACCGGCCACAGGTGCTCTTCCTCGACGAGCCGTCCATCGGGGTGGACCCGGTGGCCGCCCGGGAGCTGCGGCAGACCGTCGCCGACCTGGCCGCGACCGGCACCACCGTGCTGCTGACCACGCACTACATGGCCGAGGCGGACGAGCTCTGCGACCGGATCGCGGTGATCGCCAACGGCACCATCCAGGCGCTGGGCACTCCGGCCGAACTGCGGCACCACGCGGACGGCCGGCAGGTGCTGGAGGTCGAGGCGTACGGGGTGAGCGACGACCGGCTCGCCGCGATCCACGCCCTGCGCGGCGTACGCGAGGCGAGCGTGACGGTCACCGGCGCGGCCCAGGTGCTGACCGTGCAGTCCGACGCGGGGGTGGACGTGCAGGCGGACGTGCTGCGCGAGCTGGACGGGGTCCGGCTGGGCCGGGTCAGCGCCCGGCAGCCCACCCTGGAGGACGCGTACGTGGCGATCGTCAACCGGGTGGACGCCCCGGCCCGCCCGGTGGCGGCGGTGCCGGCGTGAACCTGCTGCGCATGATCGGGGTGGGCCTGCTGCTGCACACCAAGCAGCTCAGCCGCTCCTCCTTCGAGATCGCCACCGCGCTGATCGTGCCGGTGGTGCAGGCGACCCTGGCGGTGTACCTGTTCCGGGCCGGCGGTGATCCCGGCCGGCTGCTGGAGGCCGCGGTCGGCGCCGGGCTGATGGGTGTCTGGTCGTCGGTACTCTTCGGCTCCGGCGGGGCGATCCAGCGGCAGCGCTGGCAGGGCACCCTGGAGATGATCATGCTGGCGCCGCGCCCGCCGGCCCTGATGATCCTCCCGATCACCCTGGCCACCGCGGTCACCGGCACGTACGCCATGCTCGCCACCCTGCTCTGGGGCCGGCTGCTCTACGGCATCCCGCTGGACTTCGCGCACCCGCTGCTGTTCCTGGTCGCGGTCCCCGGCTGCATCCTCGGGCTGGGCATGTTCGGCCTGCTGCTCGCCTCCACGTTCGTGCTGATGCGCAACGCCAACGCGCTGACCAACACGCTGGAGTACCCGATCTGGCTGGTCTCCGGGATGCTCGTGCCGCTCACCGTGCTGCCCGGCTGGACCGGCCCGATCGCCGCCGTGCTGCCCACCACCTGGGGTGCCCGCGCGGTGCACGAGGCGGCCGTCGGCGGCCCGGTCTGGCCGTCGCTGGGCATCTGCCTGGCGATCAGCGCCGGCTGCCTGGTCGCCGGCGCCCTGATGATGACGTACGTCGAGCGACGGGCCCGCGCCGCGGCCACCCTCGCGCTGGCCTGAGGGGACGACGACGATGGCACTCTTCCGGCTGATCGGCACCGGTGGCGTGATCGCCTACCGGGCTCTGTTCAACTGGACCACCCCGGCGATGTTCATCGGGTCGCTGCTGGTCGGTCCGATCTTCCAACTGCTCTTCTTCGCGTACCTGGGCCGGCAGCTCGGGGTCGCCGACGACCGCTTCTACATCGTCGGCAACGCGGTGCTCGCGGCCTCGCTCTCCTGCGTCTTCGGCGGCACCATGGCGGTCGCCAACGAGCGGCGCTTCGGCACCCTCGGGCACGTGCTGCTCTCCCCGCGCAGCCGCACCGCCGTCTTCCTCGGCCGGGTCCTCCCGTACGCGGGCAACGGCCTGCTCATCGCGGTGAGCACGCTGAGCGTCGGCTCGCTCCTGCTCGGCCTGCGGATCCCGGCGCAGGCCCTGCCGGCGCTGCTGGCGACCCTCGCGGTGGCGGCGCTGTCCTGCGGTTTCTTCGGCCTCACCCTGGGCGCGCTGGGGTTGCGGTTCCGGGACGTCTGGGTGGTCTCCAACGTCTCGGTGGCGCTGCTGCTCCTGCTCACCGGCGTGAACGTGCCCGCCGCCGGGCTACCCGGCTGGATGCGTGCGGTCGGCGAGGCGCTGCCCATCACCCACGCGGTGCAGGCCGCCCGCCACCTGGCCGCCGGTGAGGACTTCGCGGCGGCCGCCCCGGCGCTCGCCGCCGAGGCCGCCGTCGGCCTCGGCTACGCGGTGCTGGCCGCCGCCCTGCTCAAGCTCTTCGAAGCCGAATCCCGCCGCCGCGCCTCCCTCGACACCATGTGACCCGCTCCCCGGCCCGCCGCGCCATCCCGCCGGCGGGCCGGGGCCGCGGTCAGCGGGTGGGGGCGGGGAGGGTGGTGGTCCAGAGGGAGGTGCCGGCGCGGTCGCGCAGGTGCACGGTCAGGTCACCCGACTCGCCGTCGATGGCGACCTCACCGAAGTGCTGAAAGCCCTCGGCGGGCGAGGTGTTCGCCCGTGGCGGCGCGTGGACGAAGACCGTCTCCGGGCCGAAGGTGCCGTCCAGGGCGTTCGGCCCGAACGCGCCGGCGTGCGCCGGCCCGGAGACGAACTCCCAGAACGGGGTGAAGTCGCCGACCGCCGCGCGCGCCGGGTCGTAGTGGTGGGCGGCGGTGTAGTGCACGTCCGCGGTGAGGAAGACGAGGCCGGTGACGCCGGCCCGGTGCGCCGCCCGCAGCACCTCGGCGAACTCCAGTTCCCGCCCGGCGGGGGCACCGTCGTCGCCCTGCGCCACCCCCTCCTGCGCGCTGGGGCCGTCCGGCACCACCAGGCCGAGCGGCAGGTCGTTGGCGATCACCTTCCAGGTCGCCCGCGACCGGGTCAGCTCCCGGATCAGCCACTCCCGCTGCTCCCGGCCGAGCAGGCCCCGGTCCGGGTCGGCGTACGTGTTGCCGTCGTTGGGGTCCTTGTACGTGCGCATGTCGAGCACGAAGACGTCCAGCAGCGGGCCGTACGACAGCCGGCGGTAGAGCGGACCGCCGGCGGGGACCGGCAGCCACTCGTGGAACGCCTGCCGGGCCCGGGCGGCGAGCACGTCCACCCGCTTCTCCGTGTACCGGTCGTCGGTGAGGATCTGCCCCGGGTACCAGTTGTTGCGTACCTCGTGGTCGTCCCACTGGTTGATCTGCGGCACCTCGGCGGCGAACGCGCGCAGGTGCTCGTCGAGCAGGTTGTACGCGAACTGCCCGCGGTACTCGCCCAGCGTCTCGGCCACCTTGCTCTTCTCGGGCGTGACCAGGTTGCGCCAGACCCGCCCGTCCGGCAGCGTCACACGCTCGGTGAGCGGGCCGTCGGCGTAGACGGTGTCCCCGCTGCACAGGAAGAAGTCGGGCCGGCGCTCCCGCATCGCCCGGAAGATCGCCATGCCGTCGAAGTCCGGGCTGATGCCCCAGCCCTGCCCCGCGATGTCGCCGGTCCAGACGAACCGCACGTCCCGCCGGTCGTGCCGGGCCGGCGCCGTGGTGAACGAGCCGGTCAGCGGCTCGCTGTGCACCCCGGGCCGGTCCAGGCTCTCCACGCTCACCCGGTAGTAGAGCCGCTCCCCCGACGGCAGGCCGCGCAACCACATCCGGCCGGTGCCGTCGGTCGACGGATCCACCACCGGGCCGCGCAGCAGCCGGGCTCCGCGCAGGTCGGGGCGGCGACTCACCGCCACGTGCATCCGGCCGGGGCGGTCGGCGCGGGTCCACACCAGCGCGGACTCCGCGGTCACGTCGCCGCTCTGCACACCGTGCGTGAGCACCGGTCGGTCGGCCGGCC
>NZ_JBSGJR010000162.1:0-11987 GCF_053605645.1 Micromonospora sp. NPDC003776 | reverse complement strand
GGCCGGGTACGCCGGGCCGGACGGAGCCGACCAGGCGTGCTGGCCCGCCGGGTCACCCGGGTACGCCGGCCAGGGCTGCCCGCCCGGCACGGCCGGGCCGGGCTGCCCGGGCACGGTGAATCCTGGCGGGCCGGCCGGGGAGGGCCCGGGCGGCGTCGGACCGGTCGGGGTACCGGGCGACGCCGGGGGCACCGGCTCGGTGGAGCCCGACGGGGGCTGGTCGGACATGAACCCTCCTCAGCGACGATGGCTGGAACGGCTCACGATCTTCCCTGGTGCGCGCCCGCACCGCAGCCCCTGATCGGGGTGGAAATCCGCCGGCGGGCGGAGCGGGTCAGGCGATGACGCGGACGCGCTCGGCCTGCGGACCCTTCTGGCCCTGGGCGATCTCGAACTCGACCCGCTGGCCGTCGTCCAGCGCCTTGTAGCCGTCCATCTCGATCGCGGAGAAGTGGACGAAGACGTCCTGCCCGCCGTCGACGGCGATGAAGCCGTAGCCCTTTTCGGAGTTGAACCACTTGACGGTGCCCTGTGCCACGGTGCACTTCCTCACTCTGCGCGGCGTTCCAGAACCCGGAAACCGGCGGACCGGCACCGGCGGAGCACCGGTTCGGCGATCGGCGACGGCCGCTGAATCGGTGACCGAAATCGCACGCTACACGAGGCGTGACGACACCGCACGACCACAAATCGGGCATATTCCGGCCAGTGTCGGCCCCGGCTGAGTGCCGCTCCCTGGCCCTCCGGTATGCATGGCCACATGACCAGCGCGCCCACCATGACCGCGGCCGGCACCGCCACCGTCCGGCGAGTCCGCCCGGCGGACGCCGCCCGGATGCGGGCACTCCGGCTGGAGATGCTCGCCGATTCGCCGCTGGCCTTCCTGGAGACCGTGGCGGAGGCGGCCGCCCGCCCGCACGCCGAGTACGCGGCCCGGATCGCCGCGGTGTCCCAGGGCTGCGGGAGTGCCCAGTTCGTCGCCGATCCGGGCGGCCGCTTCGTCGGGCACGCCGGCGGCGTCGCGGCCCCGGACGAGCCCGGCCTGACCATCGTCTACGCCGTCTATCTCACCCCGGCCTGGCGGGGCAGCGGACTGCTCGACGCCCTCGTGGACCAGGTGGCGGCCTGGTCGCGGGCCTGCGGCCGGCCGGAGCTGATGATGGAGGTGGTGGTCGGCAACGACCGCGCCTACCGCGCGTACCAGCGCCTCGGCTTCGTCGACACCGGCGTCCGGGTCCCCCACCCCCGGATCCCCACCCTCCAGGAACTCCAGATGCGCCGCCCCGCCTGACCCCGCCCACCGAGGGCCCTGCCCAGGGCGGTCACCCCGGAGGTCCCGTCACCTGCGACCAGGGAGACCCGGACGGGTTTCCGGGGCAGGCCGCCCCGCGGAGGGATCAAGCCTGACCGCCCGGAGCGGGGCGGTCAGCCCCGGAAAACCCCGCGCACCCCGCCCCGGAAACCCCAACAGCAACCAGGCCTCAGACGTGCCGGCGCGACTGCACGATCCGGAACCGGTTCGCGACATAAGCCCCGTCGGTCAGCGCCGAGTTCGCCGCCGGGTTCGCCCCCGACCCGTGGAAGTCGGAGAACGCCGCGGACTGGTTGACGAAGACGCCGCCGGTGAGGTTGCAGGACAGGTGCACCCCGGCGTCGATCGCCGCCGCCTCGGCCGCGTCGAGCACCGCTTCGTCGGTGGAGTAGACGGCCGCGGTGAGCGCGCCCTTCTCCCCCACCGTCTCGCGCAGGATCCGGAGGCTGTGCTCGGTCGAGTCGGTGGCGATGGCGAACGAGATCGGCCCGAACCACTCCCGCGAGTAGGTCGCGGTGTCCGCCGCGTCCAGCTTCACGATCGTGGGCGTACGCACCACGGCACCCGGGAAGGACGGGTGCTCGACGGTCCGCGACTCCAGCACCGGCTCGCCGACCTTGGTGACCTCCTCCAGCCGCTCCAGCACCCCGTCGTTGACGATCGCGCCGGTCAGCTCGACGCCCCGGGCCGGGTCGGCGGTGAGCTTGCCGACCGCCGCGCCGATGCCGGCGGCCACCTCGTCGAAGCTCTTGTGCCCCTGGTCGGTCTCGATGCCGTCGCGCGGGATGAGCAGGTTCTGCGAGGTGGTGCACATCTGGCCGCTGTACAGGGTGAGCGTGAAGCCCAGGTTGCGGCACAGGCCGGCGAAGTCGTCGGTGGAGTCGATCACCACCGTGTTCAGGCCGGCCTTCTCGGTGTAGACGGCGGCCTGCCGGGCGTTCGCCTCCAGCCAGTCGCCGTACTCGGTGGAACCGGTGAAGTCGACGATCTTCACGGCCGGGTGCAGGGCCAGGGTGGAGGCGAGCTTCTCGTCCGCCGCCTCGGGGGCGAGCTGCACCAGGTTCGGGTCGAAGCCGGCCTCGGCGAGCACCTGGCGGGCGTACTTCACGGTGATCGCCAGCGGCAGCACCGCGCGGGGGTGCGGCTTGACGATCACCGGGTTGCCGGTGACCAGCGAGGCGAAGAGCCCCGGGTACGAGTTCCAGGTCGGGAAGGTGTTGCAGCCGATCACCAGGGCCACCCCGCGCGGCACCACGTGGAACGTCTTGGACATCCGCAGCGGGTCGCCCTTGCCGGCGGCCTTCTCCCAGCCGGCGGTCCCCGGGTGCCGGGTCATCTCGGCGTACGCGTAGGCGACCGCCTCCAGCGCCCGGTCCAGCGCGTGCGCGCCACCGGCCTGGAACGCCATCACGAACGCCTGGCCGCTGGTGAACTGCACCGCGTTGGCCAGCTCGAAGACGTTCTTGTGCAGCCGGTCGAGGATCTCCAGGCAGACGCCCACCCGGGCCTGCGGGCCGGCGTCCCGCCAGGCCGGCAGGGCGGCGGTGGCGGCGGCGACCAGCTGGTCGGCGGCGGCGTGCGGGTAGCGCACGTTCAGCGCCAGGCCGAACGGGCTGACCTCGGTGGCGACGGCGCCGCCGTCACCCGCCTGGTCGAGGGGAAAGTCAGCGTTCAGGTACGCCTCGAACGCCGCCTTGCCGTCGGCGGCGGCGGTCTCGCCGTACACCCGGGGGCTGGGCGACTCGGGGTAGGCGGACCAGTACCCGCGCTCCGAGATCGCGGTCAGCGCCCGGTTCAGGGTGTCGGCGTGCCTGTCGTACAGGGGGTGCGGGGTCTCCGTCATGCCCGCCATCATGCAACAGGAAGCCACCAGATCAGTAGGGGCGTGTCACAAGTCAGATCGTCAGCTGCCAGTCGGTCGAGCCCGCTGCCGGCCGGAACCCGAGCTGCTGGTTGATCGCGATCATGTGCGTGTTCTCCGCCGCGTTGTAGGTGTCGATCATGCGCAGCCCCGGCTCGTGGGACACGACGTGCGCCAGATTCTCGGCCTTGCAGAGCAGGCCGAGCCGGTGGCCGCGGTGCGCCGGATCGACGATGGTGATCTGCTGCCAGGCGTGCTCGACGGTGCTCGCGTCGAGGCTGAGCTGGCTCCAGGCGACCAGCCGGCCGGACGCCTCGTGCACCGCGCCGACGTTGTACCGCCGGACACCCCGGGCGTCGAGCGCCCGTTCCACGCCCCGGATCCGCTCCGCGTCCATCTTCTCCTGCTCCCACGCGAGGTCACCGAGGGGCGCGTCGAGCAGCAGCCGGCCCTCCAGGTAGGCGACGCCCGCCACGTGCTCCTCGGGCGCGTGGTCGCGCCAGCGGACCGTGCGGTAGCCGTCGGCCGCCGCGCGGGCCTCGGCCAGCAGGGCGGCCAGCCGGGGGCGGTCGAGCGTGGAGGTGTCGTGCCGGCGACGGACGTCGGCGAGCGCCGGTCGCGCCCCGACGGCCGCCGCGAAGGCCGCGCCGGGCAGCTCCCGGCTCTCCTCCCCGGGCAGCGGGGTGACGGTCGCGCCGACCAGCCGTTTGCCGCCGTGCTCGCGCAACTGCCTCAGGTCGTGCTCGTGCAGTGCGCGCCCCACCCCGCGCCGCCGGTACGCCGGGTCCACCACCAACTCCACGCTGGCGTTCTCGGTGTTGTCCAGCGTGTGCAGGTACAGCCGGCTCCAGCCGACCGGCATCCCGTCGAGGCGGGCCACCGACCAGCGCGTGTCGATGCCGGGCATCGGGTGCCGCAACGGGGCCTCGAACCGGCGCCGGCAGGGCGGAGGAAGGTCGGGTTCGTCCGCGGCCTGAGCCGCCGCCGCGATCCGGTACAGCGCGTCGAGGGTCGCCTGGTCAGCCGGATCGAGCGGGGTGACGGAGATGCCCATGGGGTGAGGGTGCGCCCCCGCACAGCGAAGGGGCCAGCGGTTTTCCGCCGGCCCCTTCGGACGTTGGTCGGGAGGGACGTCCGCACAACGCCTCCGGCGCTGGGTCGTAAGAACTTAAAAAGTCTCCGGCGGATGCCCTCCCGCACGGAGCATCTTGCGCCGTCCGGTTCCTGCCGTCAAGTCCTTGTCGGCGGGTTTTCCGTACTCACAGCAAATCGCCAGTTACCCACCGGATCTCCCCGATCCCCCGCCCGGGCGATCCGCCCTCCCCGGCCGGATGAGTTGATCAAGGGGTTTGCGTCGGGATCGGCCCTCCCGGTGACGTAAACCCCTTGATCAACAGCCTGGGGCGGTGGGTGGGGGTCAGGAGAGGAGGCCGGCGTCGCGGGCGGCGCGGAGGGTGGGCTTGATGCGGTGGGTGGGGCCGACCTGGGGAGCGACCGCGTCGATGGTCTTGAGGCCCTCGCCGGTGTTGAAGACGACGGTCTCCTTGGCCGGGTCCAGACGGCCCGACTCGACGAGCTTGCGCAGCACCGCCACCGTGACCCCGCCGGCGGTCTCGGCGAAGACCCCGGTGGTCCGGGCGAGCAGCCGGATCGCGGCCCGGATCTCGTCGTCGTCGGCGTAGTCCATCCAGCCGCCGGTCCGGCGTACCGCCTCCAGGGCGTAGAGTCCGGCGGCCGGGTCGCCGATGTTCAGCGACTTGGCGATGCCGGTCGGCTTGACCGGGGTGATGGTGTCGGTGTCGGCGTGCAACGCGGTGGCGATCGGGTTGCAGCCGGCGGACTGCGCGCCGAACACCGTCCAGCCGCCGGCCGGCGCCTCGACCAGGCCGATCTCGACCAGTTCGGAGAACGCCTTGTCGATCTTGGTGAGCAGCTCGCCGCTGGCCATCGGGATCACCACCTGGGCGGGGATCCGCCAGCCGAGCTGCTCGGCCACCTCGTAGCCGAGGGTCTTCGAGCCCTCCGCGTAGTAGGGCCGGACGTTGACGTTGACGAAGGCGGTGTCCTCGAACTCGTCGGTCTCCACCAGCTCGCCGCAGAGCCGGTTCACGTCGTCGTACGAGCCGTCGATGGCGACCAGGTCGCCGCCGTAGACGGCGGTGGTGACCACCTTGCCCTGTTCCAGGTCGCTGGGGATGAAGACCACCGACGGCACCCCGGCCCGGGCCGCGTGGGCGGCCACCGAGTTGGCCAGGTTGCCGGTGGAGGCGCAGGCGTACCGGGTGAAGCCGAGCGCGCGGGCGGCGGTCAGCGCCACCGAGACCACCCGGTCCTTGAACGAGTGGGTCGGGTTGCCGCTGTCGTCCTTGACCCAGAGCGGCGCGGTGAAGCCCAGCTCGGCGCCGAGGTGCGGGGCGGCGACCAGCGGGGTCAGCCCCGGGTCGAGGGTCACCCGGCCGGCCGGGTCCTGGCCGGCGGGCAGCAGGGCGGCGTACCGCCAGATGCTGTTCGGGCCGGCCTCGATCTGCTCCCGGGTGACGGCGGCCAGGGCGGCGGCGTCGTAGTCGACCTCGAGCGGGCCGAAGCACTCGTAGCAGGCGTGCTGCGCGGCCAGCGGGTAGCGCGCGGAACAGGCGCGACAGACCAGGGCGCGGGCCGGGCTGCGGGTGGTGTCGATGCCGGACGTGGCGGGAAGCGTCGACGTCATGTCGAGGAGTCCTCTCATCTTTCCCCGCATCGCCTCATGCGGCGGGGACGGAATTGGCACCTGCCCGCCGTCGCTCGTCGTCGAGCGCGCGGGTGGTTGCCGGGGCGTCATCGGGCCGTATCCCTCAGCCCCTCTGGATGAGGTATGCAGTTGTGCCGTCGAGTCTATGCGCAGTCCGCCCACCCGCGACCTGGGGTTCCCACGCTGTGAGCCACCCGCCGCGTCGCCCGCCCCACCCCCGCCCAAGATCCGCCCTGGTGCCCGGAAAGAGTGGCCATCCGGTTCTCGGTGGCCACTCTCTCCGGAAATCTGCCCACCCGGGGCGGGGGCGGCGGGATCAGCGGGCGATGACGGCGACGGGCTCGACGACGGCGGGGCGGTCGATCACGGCGGCCACGGGCTGGGCGACGGACCGCTTGCCGGTGCGGGTGGCCAGGTTGGCGGCGACCAGGGCGGCGATGGTGAGGGCCGCGCCGACCAGTTCCACCGCCCCGGGCCGGTAGCCGCGCACGGTCTGCACCAGGAACGTGGTCACCGGGACCAGGTTCATGAAGAGCGCGGCGTCGGCCGCGCCGAGCCGGCGTACCCCGGTGTTCCAGGCGAGGACCGCGAGGACCGCGGCGACCACCACGGCGTACGCCAACTGCGGGGCGACCGCGGCGAGGTCGGCGGCGGCCGGGGCGTGCTGGAGTCCGGTGAGGTCGGCGACGGCGCTGGCGGCGAGCATGGCGAGCGTGCCCGCGACGGCGGTCAGCGTGGTGTAGCGCAGCGGGGAGTACTCGGGGAAGCGACCCGCCCCGTGGGTGTAGATCGCCCAGCTGACCACCGCACCGATCATGAGCAGCCCGCCGACGCCGAACTGGCCCAGCCCGTCGAGCCGGCCCCGGGTGATCACCAGGCCGACGCCGACCAGGGCGACCAGCGACAGGCCGAGCAGCGCCGGCTGGGGCCGTACGCCGTCCCGCGCCCAGCGGACGAGCTGGGTGACCAGCGGGGTGGTGGCGGCGAAGAGAGCGATCTGCTGTGGCGCGGCGTGCCCGAGGGCGAGGTTGGTCAGCACGTTGAAGCCGGCGAAGCCGACCACGCCGAGCACCACCACCTCGGCGCCGCGCCGGCCGGCGCGGAGGGCGCCGAGCCCCTCCCGGGCCAGCAGCAGGGCGAGCAGGACGGCGGCGGCGAGCACGTACCGCGCGGTGGTCAGGTTGAGCGCGTCCACCCGGGTGAGCGCGCTGGCCAGGACGGGGAACATGACACCCCAGCTCAGTACGGCGAAGAGCGGGAAGGCGGCGTGACGAGAGCGCATCACAGCTCCAATGTTCGAGTATCGTCGAACCAACGACACTGACCTTAGGAGGTTGTTCGACGAATGTCGAACATGGGTTACCCTGGTCACATGGAGCTGCACGAACCCGAGCTGCGGGACGTACCGGTCACCGCCGTGCTGGCGGCGCTGGCCGACGACGTACGGCTGCAGATCGTCCGGGCCCTCGCCGAGGGCGGGGAGCACGCCTGCGGCACCTTCGAGTTCGGGGTCTCCAAGGCGACCCGCAGCCACCACCTCAAGGTGCTGCGCGAGGCCGGCCTGACCCGCACCCGGGTCGCCGGCACGAGCCGGTACGTGCGGCTGCGCCGGGACGAGGTGGACCGCCGCTACCCGGGCCTGCTGGACGCCGTCCTCAGCGAGCGCGCCCCGTCCTGAGGTCGACCGCCGACGGGGCGGCCGCCGGGCGGCCGAGCGGTCGATGATGCGGGTAGCGCGGGCTCAGTACGGTGCGGGCACCTTCCCCGAGAGAGGACAACGCCCGCCCATGCGCCGGACCCTGCCGAGCCTCGCGACCCTCGCCCTGCTCGGTTTCCTGACCGCCTGCGGAGGTGACTCCGGAGCGGTCTCCTCGGCGACCAGCACGGTCACCTCGTCCGCCGAGGCCCCGACCGCTCCGGCCGCCTCGACGCCCGCCGCGGTCGCCCCCAGCGCCACCCCTAAGACCGCGGCGACGACGAAGCCCGTCGTCGCACCGAAGCCGGCCCCGCCCAAGGCGCCGGCGCTCACCTGCAAGCAGCTCGGCGGCGCCCAGCTGGGCAGCGCGAAGGTGCCGTTCAACGGCTACCCGGACTACATCCCGCTGCTCGACGGGATCTGGAGCGGCGAGGACGGCGCGACCGTCGAGCTGCAGAAACCGTGCGGGATCGGTGACCTGGACGGCGACGGCGCGGCCGACGCCGTCGGCACGGTGCTGCTGCGTACGGGCGGGATCGGCCAGTTCTGGAGCGTCGTGTTCTGGCACAACTCGGCCGGCAAGCCGGCCTACCGCAGTCTGGTCGACCTGGGCGACCGGAACCCGGTCACCTCGGTCAGCATCTCCGGCCAGCGGGCCACCGTGGTCTGGCTGACCCGCTCGGACGGCAAGAGCATGGCCGAGTTGGACATCAAGCGGACCACTGTCTACCAACTCTCCGGCACCACCGTCACCGAGCTGAAGCACACCGACGCCCCCTACACCGCCTGATCAAGGCGGTTAGGCCGTTCGGATCCTGGAAGGAAGCGGCCCCCGGAAAGGCCGCTTCCTTCCAAGATCCCGAAAGCGACCGGCGTCAGGCGGGGACCGAGGTGCGGTCGGCGACCGGGGGTGCGGCGGTCACGCGGGTGCGGGGCAGGAGCGCGTCGAGCGCCCAGGTGCCCGGGCCGAGCACGGCGATGAGCAGGAACGACCAGCAGAAGAGGGTGGCCAGCTCGCCGCCGTTGCGGATCGGCAGCAGCCCTTGCGGCTGGTGCACGGTGAAGTAGGCGTACGCCATGGAGCCGGAGGCGAGGAGCGCCGCGGGCCGGGTGAACAGCCCGACGAGCGCCAGCGCGCCGCAGATCACCTGGATCAACGCGGCCCACCAGCCTGGCCACTCGCCGGCCGGGATCGCGTGCCCGCTGCCCCGGTTGCCGCCGAGCACGCCGAAGACCGACGCCAGGCCGTGACAGAGGAAGAGCAGCCCCAGCACCATGCGGAACAGGGACAGGACGGGGCCGTGCAGGCGGACTGGGTTCATCGAGACCTCCATCGATGGTTGCGGATGGAGTCCCAGGATGAACCGCTCATTCACAAATCTCTATGAATTCCTTCCTGGTGGGAACGCTCCCATCAACTGGTGACGTCCTTCCGGGTGAACCGCCAGAAGGCGAGGCTCCAGAACACGGTGGCGTAGACGATCGCCGAGACGGCGCCGCGTACCACGTCGTCGGTCTGCGCCGGGGTGGAGAGCAGCCCCAGCCAGGCGCTGCTGTAGTGGGTGGGCAGCAGCGCGCGCAGCCCGCCCAGCGCGGTGATCTGGTCCAGGATGCTCGAGAGGATCCAGAGCAGCACCGCCCCGCCGACCGCGCCGAGCGCGGCGTCGGTGGTCACCGAGAGCAGGAACGCCAGGCCGGCGACGACCAGCAGCACGACCGCCAGGTAGCCGAGCACCGCGAAGAGGCGGAGCAGCCCGTCGGCCGGGGCCAGCTCGGCGGCGACCTGGCTGCGCAGCGGCGACCAGCCGTACCGGAGGGTGCCGGCGAGCAGCGCGGTGCCGAAGAGCAGCAGCAGCGCCAGCGCCGAGTACGCGAGCGCCACCAGCAGCTTCACCGCCAGCAACCGGGACCGGGGCACGGGGATCGCCAGCAGGTAGCGCAGGCTGCCCCAGCTCGCCTCGCTGGCCACCGTGTCCCCACAGAACAACGCCACCACCACGACCAGCAGGAAGGACGAGGAGACGAAGAGCGAGAAGAGGGTGAAGTTCAACCCGCCCCCGGTGGCCAGGTCCACCAGGCTGCCGAACTCGTTGTTCCGGTTCCGGTCCGCGTTGCCGGAGTTGAACTCGAAGGCGACCAGGATGATCAGCGGCAGCAGCACCATGAACCCGAGCGTGAGCTGGGTACGCCGGCGGGACGCCTGCCGGCGGAACTCCGCCAGGAAGGGCAACGTCGCCGACGGCCGGTAGCCCGCCGCCGCGCCGGCCCGCTCCATCGTGCCCGCCGAGGTCGACCTGCCCATCACCGGTCCCCGCTTCCCCGAGAGTTCTCGCCGACCAGGGCGAGGAACGCGTCCTCCAGGCGGCGCCGGGGCACCACCCGGTCCACCCCGATGCCGGCGCGGACCAGCTCGGCCACCACCTCGCTGCGGGCCGTGCCGTTGGTGTCCACCACCAGCCCACCGTCACCGTCGGGCAGCACCCGTACGCCGGCCAGCCGGTCCAGCACCGTCCGCGCGGCGTCCGGGTCGCTCACCTCGAACAGCACGCTCGGCGACTCGCCGACGATCTCTTCGACCGGCCCCGAGGCGACGATCCGCCCCTTGTTCACCACCACCGCGTGGGTGCAGGTCTGCTCCACCTCGGCCAGCAGGTGGCTGGAGACCAGCACCGCCCGGCCGTCGGTGGCGTACCGCTGGAGCACCCGGCGCATCTCGGCGATCTGCGGCGGATCCAGGCCGTCCGTCGGCTCGTCGAGCACCAGCAGCTGGGGCAGGCCGAGCATGGCCTGCGCGATGGCCAGTCGCTGCCGCATGCCGTGGCTGTAGTTCTTCGTCCGCCGGTGCACCGACGAGCCCAGCCCGGCGATCTCCAGCGCCTCGTCGAAGTGCGCGTCCGCCCAGGGCCGCCCGGTCGCCCGCCAGTACGCCTTCAGGTTGTCCAGACCGGACAGGTGCGGCAGGAATCCGGGCCCCTCGACCAGCGCGCCGATCCGGGAGAGCACCGGCGAGCCGGGCACGAGCCGGTGCCCGAACACGTAGATCTCGCCGGCCGTGGGCTGGGTCAGCCCCATCAGCACCCGCAGCGTGGTGGTCTTGCCGGCGCCGTTCGGCCCGAGCAGGCCGACCACCTGGCCGGGGTGCACCTCGAAGTCCACGTTCGAGACGGCGACGAAGCCGTCCGCGTACTCCTTGCGCAGCTGGCGGACGGCGAGCGGGACGTCCGCGTACTCCGGGTGGACGGAGCTGTCCTGGCGGCGGTGCCGGCGGCGGACCGCCAGGACGACCGCCACGAGCCCGACCGCGATGGCGGCGAGCAGGCCGGCCAGCACCCAGCGCCAGATCGCGGCGGAGGTCGGGATCGGCTCGGCGTTGACGGTGGGCACCGTCAGCGGCCCGTCGCCGAGCGCCACCTGGTAGACGGCCGGCTCGGCCGGGCCGGCGTACGCCTGGTCCGAGGTGGCCACCACCAGCCGCAGCCGGTGCCCGGCCTCGACCCGACGCACGATCGCGGGCAGGGTGACGGTGACCGGCGCGGCGGCGTCGACGGTCCGCGGCAGGCCGGTCAGCCGGACCGGGGCGACCAGGCCGTCGGGCAGGGTGGCCGCACCCTTCGGGTCGACGTCGTAGAGCTTGACGAAGAGCACCGCCTCGCCGGTGGCCGAGGCCGCCCGGATCCGTACGGTCGGCGCGCCGACCACGTCGACCGCCTCGGCCAGCGGGGCGGACTCGAACCGGGCGTGCTGCCCGGGGATGTCGCCCGCCACCCCGTTCACCAGGGAGCCGAGCGCGCCGGCGAACGGCACCGAGGAGATCGCCGCCGGGTTCCCGTTGGGCGGGTTGGCGACGGTCTGGGGCGGACCGGCCAGGGTGACGTCCCGGTGGGCCTGCCCGGCCACGCCGGGATAGTCGGTGATCCGGTAGCCGGTGGCCACCAGGCCGCGGTCGAGCGCGTCGAAGCCGGCGATCCGGGAGAAGGTGAAGCCCTGGCCCGGTGCCGCGCCCGCACCCTTGACGTAGTGGTCGAGCCACTGCGCGGTCAGGAACTTCACCCGGTCCGAGTCGGACGTCGGCCCCTCGCCGCCGTCGTGGCCGCCGGTGAACCAGGCCACCCGGACCGGGGTGCCGGTGGCGGCGATGCCGCGCGCGTTGGCGTCCGCCTCGGTGAGCGGGAAGAGGGTGTCCGCCTCTCCCTGCACGAGCAGGGTGGGCGCCTTGATCCGGTCCAGCACCCCGGCCGGCGAGGAGCGCCGGAGCAGGTCCACCGCCGCCTGGTCGGCCCGGCCCGTGGTGGCGATCCGCAGGTACGCGGCGCAGACGTCGGCGGCGAACCGGCCGCAGGCCGGGTCGGCGGCGCCGCCGGGTGCCCGGCAGATCGGAAGTGCACACGAC
>NZ_JBSGJR010000161.1:0-12062 GCF_053605645.1 Micromonospora sp. NPDC003776 | reverse complement strand
GGTCCTCGTGCGGCTGCGGGCCGGTCACGGGCGCAGGATCAGGCGGATCGGGTTGTCCTGCTTGTCGTGGACCCGGCGCACCGCCTCCGGCGCGTCGGCCAGCGGCAGCACGTCGCTGATCGAGGCGGTCAGGTCGAACCGGCCCAGCGCGGCGAGCGCCGCCAGTTGGTCGACGTGTTCGGCCTCCGAGCCGTAGTGGCCGAGCACGGCTTGGCGGCTGTAGTTGAACCGGGTGTCCGAGCGGATGGTGACCGGCTGGTTGGCGATGCCGACGAGGACCAGCCGGCCCTGCGCGCCGAGCACGGTCATGGCCTGCTCACGGGCCGGGGTGGCGCCGGCGAAGTCGAACGCGACGTCCAGTCCCCGGGCGGCGGTGATCTCCAGCACGGCGTCCCGGAAGCCGCCGTCCGCCGGGTCCAGGGCCAGGTCGGCGCCGAGGGACAACGCCCGGTCCCGGGCCGCCGGCAGCGGATCCACCGCGATGATCGGCGCCGCGCCGACCAGTCGCAGCAGTTGCACCGCGTGCACGCCCAGGCCGCCGACGCCCCACACCCCGACCGCCTCCCCCGGCCGGGTCCGCGCGGTCTCGGTCACCGCCGCCCACGGGGTGGAGACCGCGTCGGGAATGATGCAGGCGTGCTCGAACGGCATGCCCGCCGGGATCATCACGAGGGTGTCCTCGCGGGCCAGCGCGTACTCGGCCCAGCCGCCGTCGTAGTCCACGCCCCGGGTGAGCAGGGTGCCGCGCCTGTCCCGCTCCCCCGCCTGCAGCAGCACCGGCTGGCCCGGCTGCCAGCCGGTCACGCCCTCGCCGAGCGCGTCCACGGTCCCGGCCACCTCGTGACCGAGGGTGACCGCGTCACCGGGCAGATGGAGCGGAGTCAGCGTGCCGTCGATCAGGTGCACGTCGGACAGGCACACCCCCGCCGCGGCCACCTTGATCCGGACCTGTCCCGGGCCCGGTTCGGGCACCGGCACCGACTCCATCCGCAGCGCCCGCTCGGCCACGTGCAGCCGTCCGGCCAGCATCTCCGCCACGCCGCACCCCTCTCTCCGGCAACGGCTCCGGCCCGGCGCCGGACGCGCCGAGCCGCGACCGGCGTACCCGGAACGGGCCGGGCAATGCCGGCCGCGGCGGAAAACCACGCGCCGACCGGACGGGCCGGTAACATCCGGTGACGGAATCTGCGGAGAGGACCACCGGGTGGGCGCGCGCTTCGAGGAACTGGCCTGGCGGGAGACCCCGATCGGCGAAATCAGCCTGCGCCGGCGCCGCGACCCCTCGCTCGACGTCGACGTGTACGAGGTCAAGCTCGACGACGAGTTCCTGATGTCCAGCCTCTTCCCGGTCGCCGAGATCGAACTGGCCCGGCTCGGGCTGGCCCCGCTGACCGCGCCGGACCTGGACGTGGTGGTGGGCGGGCTCGGCCTCGGCTACACCGCGCGCACCGCGCTGGAGGATCCCCGGGTACGGTCCCTGACGGTGGTCGAGGCGATCGAGGACGTGATCGACTGGCACCGCCGGGACCTGCTGCCGTTCACCGCCGGGCTGGCCACCGACCCGCGTACCCGGTTCGTGCGGGCGGACTTCTTCGCGGCGGTCGCCACCGGCGCCGGGTTCGACCCGGAGTCGCCGGGCCGGCGGTTCCACGCGGTGCTGCTCGACGTGGACCACTCCCCCCGGCAGGTGCTGCACCCCAGCCACGCGGAGTTCTACACGGTCGACGGGCTGCGCCGGCTCGCCGCCCTGCTGCACCGCGACGGCGTCTTCGCGCTCTGGTCGAACGACCCGCCCGACCCGGCGTTCCAGCGGGCGCTGACCGAGGTGTTCCCGACCTCGGTGGCGCACATCGTCCGGTTCCCCAACCCGTTGCAGGGCCGCGAGGCCGCCAACACCGTCTACGTGGCGCGCTTCTGACCTGTCCCCGTCGGGGCGCGTGCCGGCGGGCCCGGCTCAGGCGACGTGGTGGCCGGCTTCGGCGATGGCCGCCCGCACCGCGGCCGGATCGGCGTCGCCGTCGACCCGGACGGTACGGGTAACCAGGTCCACCTCGACCGCGTGCGCCCCGGCGACCAGGCCGACCTCCTCCCGGATCGCCGCCACGCAGCGGCCACAGCTGATCTTCGGCACCGACAGCACGAGCTGGTTCACGGCTCACTTGCTCGCAAGGTGACCCGCGCCGACGTGCTGGTCGTCCCCGGCGGCCCCGGGCAGATCGCCCGGATGGCCGACACCCGGCTGCTCGACTGGCTGCGTGCGGTGGACGCCACCACCACCTGGACCACCTCGGTCTGCACCGGCTCGCTGCTGCTCGCCGCGGCGGGGCTGCTCGATGGTCGCCGGGCCACCTCGCACCGGCTGGCCGTGGATCAGCTACCGGCCTTCGGCGCGCTGCCGACGCCGGAGCGGATCGTCGAGGACGGCAAGTACGTCACCGCCGCCGGGGTGTCCGCCGGGGTCGACATGGCGCTCGCGCTGGCCGGGCGGATCGCCGGGGACGGCGTCGCCCAGGCGCTGCAGCTCGGCATCGAGTACGACCCGCAGCCGCCGTACCCGGCCGGCTCGCCGCGGACCGCCCCGGCGCCGCTGGTCGCCGCGCTGCGGGCGAATCCCGCCGCGGTGCTGGGCTGAGCACCCGGCCCGGGTGGGCGGTTCGCGTCCACCCGGGCCGGTCGGCTTCGTCTGCCGGGCGGGTCGCGGGCGCGCGGGGGTGGCACGGGACGGACGGCGAGGTGCACAAGCCGTAGTCTGCTGCCGGTGTGGCGACGACAGAGATCATGGGATGCGGTCGAGTGGGGCTCTGTGCAGCACGCGTACGGGCCGGCGGTGGAGGTGCCGGACCTGCTGGGCCGGCTACGCTCGCGCGACCGGGAGGCCCGCCGCAGCGCCTACCAGGGACTGTTCGACCTCCTGGTGCACCAGGGCTCGAGGTACGAGGCGAGCGCGGTCGCCGCGCCGTTCCTGGTCGAGATCGTCGCTGATCCCAAGGCGCCGGACCGCTTCGCCGCCTGCCAGGTGCTGGCGGCCATCGCGGTGGGGGATGAGAGTTCCTGGCTGATCGATCGCCCCGACGTGGCGAAGGCGCGGCGCGAAGTAGCGCACCGGGCCCAGCTCACCCGGACGCAGTTGGAGCGGGAGCAGGCCGACTGGGCGGCCGCGGGAAGGACGGACCACGAGCGCCGGGCTCGAGTTCACCGCAACGAGTTCTCCGACGTGGAGGACGACCGGGATGCCGCACGGTGGCAGATCGCGGCGTACGACGCAGTCCGCGCCGGTGTGCCCGCGTACCTCACGGCCCTCGCGTCTTCCGAGATCCCGGTACGGCTCCACGCCGCCCATCTGTTGGCCTGGTTCCCCGAAGAGCGGACGTCGATCGCACCGGCCCTGGCCCAGCTGATCGGCGCTGAACCGCAGCCCATGGTGGCAGCGACCGCCGCCGTGGCCGCAGGACTGTGTGGCGGCGTGGACGACCCTGAACTCGTCGACGCCCTGTCCGCCCGCCGCGGCAGGGACAACCGGGGAGAGCGGTGGTCGGCGGTGCTGGGGCTGGCCCGCCTGGTGTCGCGCCCCGACCGGCCGCTGATCGAGGAGCTGTACGCCTGCCTGTTCGGAGCCGTCGGTCCCGTACCGTACTGGCCGTTCCTCGACGGTGACATGGCGACGGTCGCCGCACTCACCATCCGCGACCTCGACTCGGCGGTCGCCCCGGACCGGTTACGGGTCCTCGTCGACCGGCTGAACGCCCCGGCTGACGACACCGACCGCTACCTGCTGCTGCGTGCCGCCCTCGACACCGCCTTCCCCGACGGCCCGGTACCGGACGGCACCGCCTACACCGACCTGAGCGCTGACCAGCGCACCGCCATCGCCAGGCTGCAACGCAGCGGAATGCTGGACGACGGCGCAATGGTCAGCATGCTGCTGGGCGCCTACAACCTGCCGGACGACCAGACGGCGATGACCCGGTGGTGCCACAACGACGTCGAGGGCGAGTAGGTCACCGGTCCGGCCTGCGGGCGGCGCGTGCGGGCGCCGGAGCCCGACTCGAGGGTCTCCGACGCCCTGCGGTCAGTCGTCGATCGCCTGGTAGACCGCGATCCAGAGGTCGTGCCACATCGGCAGTCGCTGGTCGCCCGCGTGGGCCCGCTGCATGATGACGATCGCCGTCAGGTCCTCGGCGGGATCGTTGTACCAGGCGGTGCCGTAGAAGCCGGGCCATCCGTAGCTCCCGACCGAGGGGCCGAGGTGCGTGCGGCGGGTGCGGACCGACATCCCGAAACCCCAGCCCATGGTGTCGAAGTACCCCGGCCAGAACCCGGAGACCGCCTTCTGTGCCGGGGTCAGGTGGTCGCTGGTCATCAGGGTCACCGAGGGCCGCGAGAGCACCCGCTCGCCGCGGTGAGTGCCGCCGGCGAGCAGAGCCGAGGCGAAGGCGAGCCAGTCGTCGGCGGTCGAGACGAGCCCGCCGCCGCCTGATTCGAACGCCGGCGGTCGGCTCCACCGCCCGTCGGGGGCGTCTTCGACGACCGGCTCACCGGTAGCGGCGTTGTCCCGCTCGTACGCCGTCGCCAACCGGCCGATGCGCTCGCCGCTCACGCTGAAGGCGGTGTCCTTCATTCCGAGCGGATCGCAGATCCGCTCGCGCAGGGCATCCCCGAAGGACATGCCGGTGGCCCGGGCGATGAGCACGCCCGTCACGTCGGCGGCGGTGTCGTACATCCAGCGCTCACCGGGCTGGTGGACGAGCGGAAGCGCGCCGAGCCGGCGGATCCATTCGTCCATCGACGGCCTGCGGAGTGTGTCCAGCGCGTCCGCGATCGGGACCGTTCCGGGCTCGGCAGGGACCATGCCGGTGCCCAGGGTGGAGGTCAGCAGATGTCGCAGCGTTATCGGGTGTTCCGCCGCAACGGTGTCGTCCAGTGGCCCGTCGGGATCGGCGAGCACGGTCATGTCCGCCAACTCCGGGAGGAGGTCGTCCACCGGGTCGTCGAGGCGGAGGGTGCAGTCCTCGACGAGCGTCATCGCACACGCGGCGACGACGGGCTTCGTCATCGAGCCCATGCGACAGATCGTGTCGCTCGCCATCGGCGTCCTCGACCCGGCGCCCTCGAACGCGAGATTGCCCGTGGCCTCGAGGTGCACCTCGCCGTGGCGGGCGAGGACGGCCACCGCACCCGGAACGAATCCGGAGTCGACGTGACGCTCGAGCAGCTCTCGCACCCGAGCCAGCCGTTTGGACGAGAAGCCACCTGTGGTCACCTGTCTCCTCCTCATCTCGTCCGCTCGTTTCCTCGTAGCTCGCATGATCGGCGTTGTCCCGGGCGAAAGCCACCGATGACCCGTGTCCGGTGTGGTCGGTCACGGCAGGATCTCGACGTACCCGTCCGTCCCGTGCACCCGGATCCGCTGCCCGTCGCGGATGAGCCGGGTGGCGTCCACCACGCCGACGACGGCCGGCAAGCCGTACTCCCGGGCGATCACCGCGCCATGGGTCATCAGGCCGCCCACCTCCGTCACCAGGCCGGCGACCGCGACGAACAGGGGCGACCAGCTGGGATCGGTGTAGGCGGTGACCAGGATGTCGCCCGCCGCCAGGTCGGCCTCCGCCAGGTCGAGGATGACGCGGGCCCGCCCCTCGACGGTCCCAGCGGAAACCGGTAGGCCGATCAGGGCTCCGGCCGGCGCGTCGTCCCGCCGGTACGCGCCGACGAGCGCCTCGCCCTCGGAGGTGAGGACCCGGGGTGGCGTGAGCGCCTGGTACGCCCGGAACGCCTCCTTGCGCTGCTGGATGAGCTGGTCGTCCACCCGGTTCGCGCGCACGACGTCGTGGAACTCCTCGAACGTGAGGTAGAAGATGTCTTCCTTCTCCCGGAGCACGTCGGCCTGCACGAGGCGCTCGGCCTCCGCCAGCAGCGCCTGCTTGTAGACGAAGTAGCGGCTGATGATGCCGTACTTCGGGTACTCGCGGTAGCCGATGAAGGTCCGGACCCGGTCGATCATCCGCTCGGTCTCGTCGGCCTTCTGCTCCCCGTCCGGCAGGGCCCGGAGGCGTTCGAGCACCTCCTGCGCCTTCTTCTGCGCCTCCTGCCGGCCGTGCTCGAAGCGCCGGGCGGCGGCGCCCGGCGCGAAGTTCCGGACGTTGTCGAGGATGAGGGGCACCAGCGTGCTGGGGCGTTCCCGCCAACGTGGCCTGGTGATGTCGATCTCGCCGACGCAGCGCATGCCGTACCGGTCGAGGTAGGCCTCGATGGCGTCGCGTGCTTCGGCGCCGCCCGCGAGCTTCGGCAGCTCGTCCAGGAATCCGTCGTCCTCGACGCCCCGCAGGAACGCCACCACCTCCGGGTGCGGGCGGATCACGTCGGCGACGTCGAGCAGCGCCAGCCCCATCTCCGAGGTGATGTTGTCCGGAGCGGACAGGGTGAGCGTGTCGGCGGCGTTCTTCTCGCCCAGCCACTCCTGCAGCCGGTCGTTGAGCCACCAGGTGGCCTCCATCCCGGCCATGATCGCCTGCATGCTCAGCGGATCGCTGAGGACTCGCTTGTGCTCCTGGAAGGCCTCCCGCAAAAACTCGAACAGCGCCGGTCCGGTCTCCGTCCGGATGTCGCGCCGTAGTGCGGCGATGGACGCCTCGCTCCGCTCGATCAGCTCGGTGACGATGCCCGGATCGGTCTCGATCGGGGCGGACCCGCCGCCGACCGGCGGCCGGCCGTGACCGCCGTCCGGGAGCGCCGGGAGGAAGCCGTCGCGGTCGAGGACGGTCTCCAGCGCGTCCCTGGTCAGCGGATCGGACCGACCCACCATCGCCAGGAAGCCGGCACGGCTCGCCGGCGAGGACAGGTGCCGGGTGGCGTCGACGAACAGCCTTCCGCCGGCCTCGTGCATCGGCGCCATGGCCGTCAGCTGCCACACGGAGATCCCCAGGGGCTTCATGGGGTCGGTCATCATCTGCTGGTGGCCGACGGAGAGGTAGACGTGGTTCTCCGCGTCGCCGGCCGCGGGGATGGGAAACAGCGTGGTGATCGGCCGGCTCTGGACGATCTGGAAGTCGTCGTCGACCAGGCACCATTCGATGTCCTGCGGCCGGCCGAAGTGCGTCTCGATCCGCCGTCCGAGCTGCACGAGCCGCACGACCTGCGGATCCGTCAGGGCCGGCTGCTCCTGCCGCTGCGGGTCGATCGCCACTTCCTGCGTCCCGCCGGACGGCAGGGCGTGCACGGCACACCGCTTGGCGCCGACCGCCTTGGCGACGACCTCACCGTCGCGCACCGTGAAGACGTCCGGGTTCACCCGGCCGGAGACCAGGGCCTCGCCGAGGCCGAAGCTGGCGTCCACGGTGGCGACCTTCCGGTTGCCGGTGACGGGATCGGCCGTGAACAGGATGCCGGCCGCCTGCGGGAAGACCATCCGCTGCACCACCACGGCCATGTGGACCGTACGGTGGTCGATGCCGTTGCGCTGGCGGTAGGTCACGGCACGCTCGGTGAACAGCGAGGCCCAGCACCGGCTGACGTGCTGCAGGATCGCCGCCCGCCCCACGACGTTCAGGTACGTGTCCTGCTGGCCGGCGAAGGAGGCCGTGGGCAGGTCCTCTGCCGTCGCGCTGGATCGGACGGCGTAGCCGGTCTGCTCACCGAGCCGGGCGAGCGCGCGGGTGATCGCCGCCGCGAGATCATCGGGGACGGTGATCCCCTCGATGGTCCGGCGGATCTCCGCGCTGAACGTCTGGATCGCCTCCCGGTCGTCCGGGCTCAGGCGCGACAGCTGATCGAGCCGATCATCGATCGACGACGCTTCCGCCATGATCCGCCGGAAGGCCTCCGTCGTCACGCAGAAGCCGGCCGGCACGCGGACGCCGTCGATCCGCGCCAGCCCGCCCAGGTGCGCGCCCTTGCCGCCAACGACCGCGACCTGCGTCTCGTCGACATCTTCGAGATCCAAGACGTACCGCTCGATCATCGCGACACCGCCGAGCCAGCCGTGCTGTCCACTGCGCCGGCCGCACGAATCACCGGCGGCTCCGCCCCGAACTCCCGCGATCGCACCGCTGGCTCCACGTCACCGCGTCCCCCATACGTCGACAACAACGCACGCACGTCGTGCCCCCCATTTCCGCAGGTTGTGGCCTCGGCGGACGATTCTGCGCCACCACAGGGGTCTTGCCGCAAGCCCCCCGGTGCGCTATACGTTAAGAGTGGCAGGGAGAGCAATCTCCTTGCCTTTGTGTTTTTTCGTCGCGTCAGCGCGCGCTGGGCCTGGCAGCGAGGGAGTCCGAGGCTCGTATGGTGACGCGGTGAACGTGGAGCACGTGGGGCAGGCATATTCGTCCGTCGCGGACCTTTACATCGAGCTGTTCGGTACGAGGGAGCAGGTACACGCCGAGGACCTCGCCTTCATCGAGCGGCACCTGTCGGGCCGGTCCGGCACGGTGCTCGACCTCGGTTGTGGACCTGGCCATATCACCGGTTACCTTCGCTCGCGGGGCGTCGACGCGCGGGGAATCGACATCGTTCCCGAGTTCATCGCGCATGCGAAGACGACCCATCCCGACGGCGTCTACCAGCTCGGGTCGATGGAGAAGCTGGATGTTGCGGACCATTCCGTCGGGGGCATCCTGGCCTGGTACTCGTTGATCCATCTACCGCCGCAGGATCTCGGCGGCGTGCTGGCCGAGTTTCGGCGCGCGATGGCTCCGGCCGGAGCGTTGGTGGTCGGGATCTTCGACGCAGATGAGGTCGGCGCCTTCGATCACAAGGTCGTGACCGCCTATCGCTGGCCCGTGGACGAGTTTTCGGAGCAGCTGACGCGAGCCGGCTTCACCGTGGTCGAGCATCTTCGGCGACCCAGCGACGGCACTCATCGGCCGCTCGCTAAGATCGCCGCGATACCGGCCGGCGGGTGAACTTGGTCCGTGAGCCGGATGCCGGCTACGGGCCGGGATATGCGGCGTGAACCTCGCCGCCGAACAGCCGCCAGTAGAAGTCGTTCATCCGTGCCGCGGCGGGGGCGTGCCGGGCGAGAATCCTCGCCACCGCCGCGGGCACGCCGGGTGGAATGTCGCCGGTCGCGCATCGGTGCACGTACTCGTTGCGGGCGACGGGGCCGCCGCTGGCCGGCACCGGCACTCCGCAGACAGTGGTGACCAGCCAGTTCACCAGCTCCATCGCCGCATACCCGGCATCGTGGCCGACGTGGCCCGCGACGAAGTCGCGCTCCGCGTCGGAGAGGTCGAACCGGGGCGAGGTGGCCAGCCCGAAGTCGACCAGGTAGATCCGATCACCATCGGCGCGCATGTTGCCGAAGTGTCCGTCCATGTGCAGCAGTTGGCGGTCACGCAGGAACGCCACGACCTCGAACAGCTGTTGTTCGGTCGTCGCCGCTCTGCCGACCGGATCGTCGTTCAGCCAGTTCAGCAGCGGATCGGGGACGTACTCGAAGAACTGCACCAGGCTGGCGGTCGCGTCGGCCAACTCCTCGAAGCGGCTGCGCACGGCGGGGGCGTCGCCGAGCCGGGCGACAGCCGCGTCGATGTCGAGGTGCTCGGACGCCGTCGGTGGGCGGCCGGGTAGCACCCGCCAGTGGTGCAGGATTGGAAACGACTCCGTCTCACCGGCCAGGACTGCCTCGGTGACCGTCAGGTTCGCTGCCAGCTCACGCCACACGCCGAAGCTCGGCCCGCCAATGCCGTACTGGCAGTAGGTCGGCAGGTGGGACAGGTTCGCGGTGCTGTGTGGATGGGCCAGCTCCCGGTCGGTGACCGGGGTGCGTTTGGCGAATACCGGCACGCCGTCGAGGTCGAGCAGGACGCACCCGCCGCCCACTCCCACACCCATGGTGGGCGCGACGTCGAGAACCGCCGCCAGCCCGCTGTCGGCGCGGGCGGCGAGCGCGGCGGAGACGCGATCATGGCGGGAACGTCGGGCGGCCAACATCTCGCCCCATCATGCCAGCCGGGCGGTGATCGCTCCCCCGTAGAAGAACGGCCCTGGCGCAGCGTCAGCTGGGTCAGGTTTTGCGGACCGCGCTGGTGAAGCCGGCGATGAAGAGGGTGGCGAAGGTCCAGGCGAGCAGTTGCAGGATCCAGCCGGCGATGGTGAGGAGTTGGCCGGCGGAGGTGTCGGTGGGTTGGCAGCGGTCGCGGGCGCCCGTTTTGATCAGCGGGGTGCCGAGGTCGAGGCCGACGCCGATCTGGTCGATGGTGGTGCAGGCGGTGGCCGCGGCTGCTCCGGTGCTCGCCGGCTTCTGGACGAGGCCGCCGTGGTGGCCGCCGATGACGCTGAGGGCGACGGCGGTCGCCAGCGTGGCGAGGAGCAGGAGCAGGGCCCGCCAGGGCTGGTAGCCGTAGCCGAGGGTGATGCCGGTGAGGCGACCCCAGGCGCGTTCGGAGCCGGCCAGCCCGGCGCGCTGGATCTGGTCACGGCGTTGGGCGATGAGGATGGTGCGGGCGTCGCGGTCGTGACCGGCGGCGCGGTACGCGGCGGCCAGGTGCTGATAGGGCTGGGCGGCGTAGCCGGGGGTGTGCTCGCGCAGCAGCGTCAGCCAGTGCCGCAGCGACACCGGCCGCGGCAGACCGCGGTAGGTGAGCCTGTCCAGCTCGACCAGCGATCCCCGGTCCGGGGCCAGGTGCGCCACCCGGTCGGTGTCGAGGCGGAAGGTTCCGCCGATCCGCGCACCGGTCAACACCAGCGCCGCCGGGCCACCAGCGCTGGTGGCGGTGAACCCGTCGTCCAGGAGCGCGTCCTGGTCGACCCGCAGGCCGGCGGCGTTGAGGGCCGGCCCGGCGGCGTTCTCCAGCCGCGCTCCGCCGCAGTACAGGACCCCGCCGATGTGGGCACCGGGCAGCTGGACCGTGCCCTGCTCACTGGCGCTGGCGGTGAATCCCGCGGCCAGGGCCACGTCCCCGTCGACCCGAAGGTGGTCGGCTTCGAGGGCGGCGCCGGCGGCGTTCTCCAGCCGCGCCCCGCCGCAGTCCAAGGTGCCGAGGTGGGCACCGAGCAGCCGGACCGTGCCCTGCTCACTGGCGCTGGTGGCGGTGAACCCGCCACGCAGGAACACGTCCTGGCCGACCGTCAGGTTGTCGGCGTTGAGGGCGGGTCCCGCGCTGTTCTCCAGCTGCGCCCCGCCGCAGTTCAGTTGCCCCCCGATGCGGGCACCGAGCAGCCGCACCGTGCCCAGTTCGCTGGCGCTGCCGGCGGTGAACCCGCCATTCAGGAACACGCTCTGGTCGACCTGGAGGCCGTCGGCGTCGAGGGCGGGTCCGATGCTGTTCTCCAGCCGCGCCCCGCCGCAGCCCAGAGTGCCGATGCGGGCTGCGAGCAGCCGGACCGTGCCCTGCTCGCCGGCGCTGGTGGCGGTGCTCCCGGCGAGCGACAGCACCCGGGCGGCGAAGTGTGTGGCGTCGACCGGCGCATCGTCCGAATCCGCCGGTTGCTCGATGCGGCACCCGATCAAGGCCACCGCCAGCAGTTGGGCCTTGCGGAGGTTCACGCCGTCGGGCAGCAGGCAGTCGCGCAACTCCAGCGCCAGATCGCTGGTGATGTTCTCCAGGTCGATCTGGCCGGCGATCCGGGCTCCGCGTAGCCGCAGGCCATGTGGGTCGGGGTCGCCGCCCAGCCGGCCGCGGACGAGGTCACGGATCACCGCAGCCGAGACGGTCCGCTCATCGCCCCAGGTCCGCATCGCCGCCTCGTCGACCGGCCCGTCACCGGCCAGATCGAGCACTTCACCGCGGGCAACGGACTCGATCAGTCGCTGCTCGACAGGAGTGTGCGCCCGATCGGCCGCATCCCGCACCGGCTGGCCGCCTGCTGATGACATGGCACCAATAATGGCCAGCCACGTCATCTACCGCGATCCCGGTCCGGCGCCGCGGGGGCGGAACGGGCCGGCCACCGAGACACCACCCCGTCGAAGATCCGCGCTCGGACGTGGTCGGCAACGGCGGGTGCGGCCCGTACGATGGGCCGACCCCGGGCGCGGCGGGGTCGGGGCCGAGGTGGACGGAGGTGCGATGGACCGGGAGGGTGCGCCGGCGGCCTTGCGCTTCCGGGCCTTGTTCAGCTAG
>NZ_JBSGJR010000160.1:0-12120 GCF_053605645.1 Micromonospora sp. NPDC003776 | reverse complement strand
GGTCGCGCAGCCGCAGCGGATACCCGACCCCGCGCCGGCGCAGGCCGGCCACGTCGGGGGCCAGATCGCCGGGGCCGGGGCCGCCGGGCAGCGCGTCTGGGTCGGTGACGGACTCGCCGACCAGGGGGCTGCCGGCGTAGCTGAGCAGCAGCGACATCTCCTGGAGGAACTGCCGTTCCAGGTCCGCCCGGTCCAGCTCGTCGGTGAAGGCCATCCGGACCGCCCGGCCGACGATCTCCTCGCCCTCCGGCCGCCGTTCGGTCTCGTAGCTGTCGAGCAGGCCGGGCGCGGCGATCCCGCGTACCGCCAGGGCCAGCTTCCAGGCCAGGTTCCAGGCGTCCTGGATCCCGGTGTTCATGCCCTGGCCGCCCGCCGGCGGATGCAGGTGCGCCGCGTCGCCGGCCACGAACACCCGGCCGTCGCGGTAGCGGTCGACGATGCCGTGGCTGATCCGGAACACCGAGGACCAGCGCAGGTTCGACGCCCGGGTGCCGGGCGGGGCCAACCGGTCGAGCGCGGCCTGCACGTCGGCGAGCGTCGGTTCGTCCAGTTCCTCGCTGAACCCGGGCGGCGCTTCCTGACCGCCGGTCTGCGCGAAGAACCGGGGCGGCGCGAGGGTGGCGATCCGGTACCGGCGCTCGCCGCGCAGCGGCACGCAGACCAGCATGCCGTCCATCCGGCCGTCCGTCTCGTGCAGGAACCGCAGGAGGTGTCCCTCCGGCATGTCCCAGTCGACGTCCACGTCGCCGAGCATGAACAGTTGGGGGAACCGGCCGAGCCCACCGGTGAAGGTCAGCCCGAGCAGCTCGCGGACCCGGCTGTGCGCGCCGTCGCAGCCGAGCAGGTACGCGGCCCGTACGGTCTCGGTGCCGCCGTCGGGGGTCGCCAGGACTGCCGTCACACCGTCGTCGTCCTGGGTGAACGAGACCAGCCCGGTCCCCCGCCGGGGGCGTACCCCGAGGGTGGCCAGCCGCTCGGTGAGCAGCCGTTCGGTCTCGTACTGGGGCAGGCCGAGGTGCGCGTACGCGAGCCCCGGCAGCTCCCAGCTCATCCGGTGCGTCTCGACGCCGTTGACGAACACCATGTTGCCGGTGAGCCAGACGCCGGCGTCCATCGCCTCCCGGACGATGCCCTGCTCCTCCCAGAGCTCCATGGTGCGGCAGTGCACGCCGATCGCCTTGTCCGCCTGGCCGGGCGGCGCCGCCAGCTTGTCGATCACCTGGCACGCGACGCCACGCCGGGCCAGTTCGACGGCCGCGGTGAGCCCGGTGGGCCCCGCCCCGACGACCAGTACCTCCGTTGTCCTGTGCACGTCGGCCTCCCTGCCCGCGCTGGGTTCTCGGCTGCTGTCCGGATCGGCCACGGCGTGGAAGAGCCGGCGGCGGATGTCGAGGAGGAACGGCGCGATCGGGCCGGCCTCCTCCCGCGCGTGCGCCGGGTTGCCGATCCAGCGGTGGAACTCCGCTTCGCCGCGCCACTCGGCGAAGATGTGGTGGACGTCCGATCCGGGCTCGCAGAGCAGTTCCTCGCGCAGGTAGCCGGGCACGCCGGCCATCCGCCCGAGGACCTCGGCGTAGCCGCGCCGGAACTCCGCGCGCCGGTCGGCCGGCACGGTCAGCTCGACGTCGACGTAGATCGTCGACCCGGTGGGCGCGTCCCGCATCGCCCGCACGCGCGGCGGCGCGGCGCAGAGCGGGCGGACGGCGTCGGCGAAGCGCGCGGCGACCGGGCCGGCCGCGTACCGGCGCCGGGCCGCCTCGTCGGCCCACTCGGTGACCAGGACGACCACCGCCGGGTCGATGGCGTCGTGCAGCACCTCCTGCCGGAGACCGCCGGGCAGCCCGGCGATCTGCCCGGCGACCGTCCGGCACGCCACACCCAGCACGGACTCGCATCCGGGGCGGGCGGTGAGCCGGAGCATCGTCCTGATCATGAAGTCTCCTCGGACGGCCTGACGGGACGAGGGGCTGACGTCGTGCTGCGACCCTGCCGGAGGTCGCGTCAACCGTCCGTCACCGGCGGCGGGCACCGAATCCGCCCGTCGTGACGCCCGGCGGGGGCCGACGCCAGGTTTGCCGGGCGGGGCGGCGGGAACCGCGACCCTCAACCAGCAGTCAGGAGCAGCGGATGAACGGGCCCGTACGCGACGAGCCGACCGGCGAGCTGGAACTGGTGCACACGTTCACGGGACCCATGCCGACCGGGGTGAGCGTCTCGCACACCGGGCGGATCTTCGTCAACTTCCCGAAGTGGGGCGACCAGGTGCCCGCCACCGTGGTGGAGCTGCGCGACGGCCGGGAGGTGCCGTTCCCGGACGAGGCGTGGAACAGTCCGGCCGGCGACGACGACGCGAAGGCGTTCGTGTCGGTGCAGAGCGTCGTGGTGGACCCGGCCGACCGGCTGTGGGTGCTGGACACCGGCGGCCCGATGTTCCAGCCGACCCGCCCGGGTGGGCCGAAGCTGGTCCGGGTCGACCTGGACGGTGACCGGGTGGCCCAGGTGATCACCTTCCCGACGGACGTGGCGCTGCCGTCGACGTACCTCAACGACGTGCGGTTCGACCTGCGTCGCGGGGAGGCCGGCACCGCCTACGTCACCGACTCGTCCGACTCCGGCCCGAACGGGATCATCGTGGTCGACCTGGCCAGCGGGGCGTCCTGGCGGCGGCTGCACGACCACCCGTCCACCAGGGCGGAGCCGCTGTCCGACTTCCGGCCGGTGGTCGAGGGACGGCCGTTCCTGGAGCGGCCGGCGGACGGGCCGCCGAAGCCGGTGGCGATGGGCTCCGACGGCATCGCCATCTCCGCCGACGGGACGCGCCTGCACTACTGCCCGCTCGCGTCCCGCCGCTGGTACAGCGTGGCCACCGACGCGCTGGCCGACCGCACCCGCGACGACGCCGAGGTCGCGGCGACGGTGGTGGACGAGGGCGACAAGGGCGGCGGCGCGGACGGCCTGGAGACCGACGACGCGGGCCGGTTCTACCTGACCTCCTACGAGCAGAACGCGGTGCTGCGGCGGCGCCCCGACGGGGAGTACGAGACGGTCGTCCACGACCCACGCCTGCTGTGGCCCGACACCATGTCGGTGGCCGCCGACGGGTACCTCTACGTCACCGCGAACCAGCTGCACCGGCAGGCGAAGTACCAGCGCGGCCAGGATCTGCGCCGCAAGCCGTACGCCCTGTTCCGGATCCGGATCGACGCCGGCCCGGTCCGGCTGCGCTGAGTCGGCGCGGGAGCGGCGGGCCACCGGCAGCGTGCCGCCCGGGGGCGACCGCCGCCGCCGATCGGCGGGCCAGGCCGGCCTCTTCAGAGTCCGTGCCGGCGGTCGCCCGCCACCAGTTCACCCACCCGGGCCTCGATCGCGGGCGAGAACGGCTCCCGCCGGGCGGCGACCGCGCCGCGGGCCTCCTCGGCCACCAGATCGGCGTTGATCTGGGCCGCGACCCACGTGCCGGCCGCCGCCGCGGCGCCGACCTGGGCGGACGGGTCGGTGACGTTGCCCGCCACCCACACCCCGGGCTCCGCGGTCCGGCCGCTGGCGTCGGCGGGGACGTGCTCGCCCATTCCCGACGGGTGCGCTGCGGTCGGCAGCCCGAGCCCGGCCAGGAAACCGGCCCGGATGACCATGGCACCGCTGCTGCGGTCGGTGACGGTCTTGGCCTGATGGGTCAGGCCGCGGGCGGCGATACGCCGCCAGGCGCCGTGGTCGCGGTCGCCCTGCCAGCCGCAGGACTGGTGAGGGCAGATGGCCCATTTCCAGCCCGGGGTGGTGGGCTGGTCGGGGGCTTTGCGGTGCCGTAGGGGGGTCAGGCATTGCGGGCAGTGTTTGGAGGTGTCGCGGGCGGGGACGCCGACCACGGCGATACCGGTCTCGGCGGCGAGGTGCCGGACGCGGTCGATGATCTTCCCGCGGACCTGCTGGGACAGGCGCGTGTTCAGGGTGGCCCCCATGCCCTGTGCTTCCAAAGATCGCAGGTCTTCCACGTAGATGACGGTCGCGCCGGCGGCGATCGCCTGGTCGACCGTCCAGCGGGCGGCGGCCCACGCGAGCGCGGCGTTCAGGTTCTGGCGGCGCTGGGAGACGTGTCGGATCTCGTCGCGCAGCACGGCAAGCTTGCCGAGCAGGTGGTGCTGCGGGTCGCGGCCGATCAGCCGCACGTACTGGTCGGCCTTGGCGTGCAGCCGCTCGGACAGGCGGCGCAGGCGGTGCTGCTTGGCCAGGACTCCGGCGGCCCGGAACTGGCCACCAGCCCCCAACGCCGTGATCAGGCCATCGGCATGCCGTCGCAGGGCCCCCGCGCTCAGCAGGGTGTTCAGGCCCCAGTCCACACCGAGCGCCACCGTGTGACCGGCGCGCCGGGCTTTCGGCACGGCGTGCGTGAACGCGACATCGGCGCGCACCTGCCGACCATTGAGGCGCAGGGTGGGTAGGTGCAGCACCGCGCCCGCCGGGACGGTGGGCGGCAGGCTGATCGGGCAGGCCACCCACGTCCAGTCCCCGTACGTGCGCGGATCCGGACGGGTGGGCAACTGCAGGCGCAGCAGCACCCTGCCCGGGTCGGCCTCGCCGCGTTCCATGGTCGCCTGCTGCCGGTCACACGCGGCCAGCAGCAGCATCCGCGGGACTCGCGGCGGGCCTTCCAGTTCGAACACGTCCACCGGGAGGCGACCGTTGGCGTTGAGGAACGTGGCGGCCTGCCGGGTACGCGCTTTAATGACGCTTGACGGCAGATACTCCCCGCCCGCAACCGCCTGGCGCACCTGCTCCCACTCCTGCGCGGTGCGTTTGCTCGGGTCGGCCGGCCAGGATGCGAGGATCCCGGCGGTCAGATCGGCACGCCACGTCACCGAGCGCAGCGCACGTCCGGCCTGTTCTTGAGCCATCCGCACGATCCGGTCATTAACCCTCACCCCCTCCGGGACGGTGACGGTCCAACCCAGCCGCCGCAACGCCATCCACGCGTTCGACGGCAACCGCCGCCCACCCGCGTCCACACCGCAGGCCAACACCCGCACATCCGCGGCATTCCACCGCTGCGCCAACAGCCCGGAAACCATGCCCGCCACCAGATCGGCGCACCAGCCGACACGCTCGGCCAGCACCGCCTGGGACAGGACCTCGCCGGTCTGCTCATCCACGCCGGCGCGCACAAGAGCGCGGACGCAGGCGGTGCGGGAGGCCTCGCCCTCAGCCAGCGACACCGCCCGACTCACCCGCCACCAACCTCACCACACCCAGACCCGGGCCAGCCCGCACAACCCCGCCACACGACAGCACTGACCGCAGACACAGACCCCCACCGCCCCGCATCAAACCAGAACACACCGACACCCACGACCGGCCCACGATCACTGACGATCCTTAACCAAGTCCCCGAGCCTGCTCCTCGTTCAGTTGTGCGGTGGCCTGTGCGGCATCCGCCCGCTTCACCAGCTCACGGACCTCTGCCTCGTACGCCTGCGCCTTGGCGCTGAGGTCGCGCAGGCGCGTCACGGTGGTGGCCAGTGTCCCGGAGACCTCCGCGATCTCATCCTCGAGTGAGGGTGAGGGCCGCTCCGGCTGCAGCTGCTCGACGGTCTCGAGAACGTCGGTGGCGGCGGCCTGGTAGCGCTCTTCCAGAACGCGAGAGACAGCTCGCGTTCGGTTCCTGAGGTAGTTCCCGACGGCCGCGACGACGAGGCTGATCAGGCCCGCCACGGCGGGCACTAGCAGGGTCGCGAGGTCCTCGAGGTTGGGCACCGACGTAGGTTACGTCGACAGTGGAGGGTCAACCAGGCCCCACCCGTCGCCTCGTCCGGGTGACGAGTCGAGTTGCGGTTGGCCGGAAAACACCGACAGGACGCTGTCGCGCACACCCCCGAGGCTGGCTCCTGATGACGCCGGCCGACCGGCCGGCGCGCGGAGGAGGAAGCATGTCCAGCACGCCCGTCACCTGGTTCGAGATCGGCTCCGACCGGCCGGAGGAGGTCGAGCGTTTCTACGCCGACCTGTTCGGCTGGACCTTCGAGGAGCAGGGCGGTCCGGGTGCGTCGTACCGGCAGACCACGGCCGGTGGGGAGCAGGGGATCGGCGGCGCGATCCGGGCCACCAACGGCGATTCGCCGAACTACGCGATCTTCTACGCCGAGGTGGCGGACGTGGCGGAGACCTGCCGCCGGGCCGAGGCGGCCGGGGGCAAGGTGCTGGTGTCGCTGCGTACCGCCCCGAGCGGACTGGCCTTCGCGCACCTGCTCGACCCGTCGGGCAACCACCTCGGGGTCTTCACCCCGCCGCCCGCGGTGTGATCCACGGTTCCCGGACCGTACCTACGGTGAACGGGCGGGCGTCCGCCCCGGCAGCGCCGCCGGGACGGGACGCCCCGCCCTGGGTGTCACGGGATGGCCCCGCCGGCCCGGCTGGGAGGGAGATTCGGCCGGTGAGGAGACGGCGGGGCCACCCGGGTCAGTTGCCGGACTGCCCGGCCCAGCCGCGGTGGCCGTGGCCGCCGGGGCCCGGGAAGACGCCCGCCTCGACGGCCTTCAGCACCGCGTCGGCCTGCTCCTGGGTGAGCTTGCCGTCCTTGACGGCCTGGTCGAGCCGCTCCTTCAGCTTCGCCTGCCGGTCCTCGGTCGACGGCCGTTCGGGGCGGTCGGCCCGGTGCTGCTCGCGGAGCTTCTCCAGCGCCGCGGTGACCTTGTCGGTCGGCACGCCCAGTTCCTTGGCGAGGGACTCGGCGAACTCCTGCTGCCGGTCGGCGCGCTGCTGCTGCCGGTCGCTGCCCTGATCGGTGCTCGTGCTGGCGCTCGGGGCCGGGCTCTTGTCGTCGGCGAGCGCCACCGTCGGGGCGGCGATCCCGACGCCGAGCACTCCCGCGGCGGCCAGGCCGACCAGCAGCTGCTTCCTCGACATCGTGCGGATCATGTGATCTCCAGTTCGGTGGTGGTGCGATGGCCTCACCGACAGTGACGGCCGAACCTGGGGACAGGCCGTCGTGACGCTATGAACACGCTGAAGGTGTGGCGTCGAATAGGACAAACAGGTTGCGAAGGTGTGTCCTGGTCCGGCAGCGTGGGCCGTTCCCGAGGAAAGGCGAGCGTCATGTCATCCCCCGCCATCCGTGAGATTCCGCTGACCGGGCCGGGCGCCGGACCGTACGGGATCGCCGTCGGGCCGGACGCCGGGCTCTGGCTCACCCTGTCCGGGTCGGGCGGCGTCGCCCGGCTCGCACCCGATGGTGAGGTGCGGACCTGGCGCACCGATCCGGCGGAGAGCCGGCCGCTGATCATCGTCAGCGGGCCGGACGGCGCCCTCTGGTACACCCGCTCCGGGGACGACCGGCTCGGCCGGATCACGGTCGACGGGCAGGCCGGTTCCGTCGCGCTGCCGCCGGGGACCGCCCCGTGCGGTCTCGCCGTCGGCCCCGACGACGCCCTCTGGTACGCGGGGATGGGCGACGACACCGTCGGCCGGGTCACCGTCGACGGGCAGGTGAGCAAGTTCCCGCTGCCGGTCGCCAAGGGCTTCCCGTCGATGTTGGCCGCCGGGCCGGACGGGGCGCTCTGGCTCACCCTCAACCAGGCGAACGCGATCGGCCGGGTGGGCCTCGACGGCGACGTCACCCTGCACGCCCTGCCGACCGACGCCGCCGGCCCGGTCGGGATCACCCTCGGCGGGGACGGGGCGCTGTGGTTCGTCGAGATCGCCGGCCAGCTCGGCCGGATCACCCCGGACGGCGCCATCGACGAGTTTCCGCTGCCGGACCGGGCCGCCCGCCCGCACGCCATCGTGGCCGACCCGGCCGGCGGCTGCTGGTTCACCGAGTGGGGCGCGAATCGGATCGGCCACGTCGACCCCGCCGGCCGCGTCACCGGCCACGACCTGCCCACCCCACACTCGGAGCCGCACGGCCTCACGGTCACTCCGGACGGCGACGTCTGGATCGCCCTGGAGACCGGCGCCGCCGCCCACCTCACGCCCTGACCAGAGGGCCGGGTGGGTCACGCCACGGCGGGGGTGACGGTCAGGGTGCCGGTGTCGGTGTCGAGAACCGCCGGGGTGCCGACGGGGACGGTGAGCTGGCCGACGCCGTGGCCGATCGGGAGGCCGCCGAGGACCGGGACGTCGAGGTCGCCCAGGCGCTCGGTCAGCACGTCGTTGACGGTGGTGTCCCAGCCGTCCGCGCACTCGGTGAACTGGCCCACCGCCACCCCGGCGATCCCGTCCAAAGCGCCGCAGCGGCGCAGGTGGGTGAGCATCCGGTCAATCTTGTACGGCGGCTCCTGGACCTCCTCCACCAGCAGGATCGCGCCGGCCAGGTCCGGCATGTCCCGGGTGCCGATCGAGGCGGTGATCAGGCAGAGGTTGCCGCCGAGCAGCCGGCCCTCGGCCCGGCCGGGCACCCGGACCGGGTACGTCTCCTCCTCCTTCACCGCCGCCACGGTCACCGGTTCGGTGGTCATCAGCGCGGCGTGCAGCGACTCCGCCGAGCGGGGCGGGGTCCGCTCGTCCAGCCAGGCCGCCCCCGGGCCGTGCACGCCGGCCAGCCGGGCGCCCCGCCAGAGCGCGAACTGCAGGGCGGTGATGTCGGAGAAGCCGGCCACCACCTTCGGGTCCCGACGTACCGCGGCCATGTCGATCAGGTCGACCATCCGCTGCGCGCCGTAACCACCCCGGGTGCAGATCACCCCGCGTACCTCGGGGTCGGCGAAGGCGGTGTTCAGGTCGGCGGCCCGCAGCTCGTCCCCGCCGGCCAGGTAGCCCTGGCGGGCGTACGCGTTCGGCGCCAGCACCGGGCGCAGCCCCCAGCCGGTCAGCAGCTCCATGCCGCGCGCCACCCGCTCCGGGCGGGTGGGACCCGAGGGGGACACCAGCATCACCGTGTCGCCGGGACGCAGGACCGGGGGACGCAGGCAGTCGTCGGTGGGCACGAGCGGGAGCCTAACGGCCGCCGGGCCGAGCCGGACCGGGCGGCGTCGGGCGTACCGGATAGCCTCGACGTCGTGGCGACCGCGCTGGTGATCGAGAACGACCCGACCGACGACCTCCGCCGACTGGGGGAGTGGCTGACCGAGGGAGGGATCGAGCTGCGGGTGCTGCGCCCGCACGCCGGCGACCCGCTCCCCGCCGACCTTGACGGGTACGCGGCGCTGGTGGTGCTCGGCGGCGACCAGCAGGCGTACCCGCTGCCCGACGGCAGCCCCAGCGCACCCTGGCTGCCGGCGCTCGAAGGGCTGCTGCGCAAGGCCGTCCGGCAGCGCGTCCCCACCCTCGCGATCTGCCTCGGCGCGCAGCTGCTGGCCAGCGCGCACGCCGGTCAGGTCGAGCGCAGCCCGTCCGGACCGGAGATCGGGCCGACCGTGGTCGGCAAGCGGGACGCCGCCGACACCGACCCGCTCTTCCGGTACGTGCCGCTGATGCCGGACGTGCTCCAGTGGCACTCCGACGAGATCACCGAACTGCCGCACGGGGCGACCCTGCTGGCCGCCTCCACCCGCTACCCGCACCAGGCGTTCCGTCTCGGCGACCGGGCCTGGGGGCTGCAGTTCCACATCGAGTGCGACACCGCGATGATCGCCGACTGGGCGCGCGACTCCGCGCAGCTCGCCGAGCTGGGCTACGACCCGGAGCTGGTGGTGGCCGCCTGCGACCGGGTGATGGCCGACGTCGAGGAGGTGTGGCAGCCGTTCGCCGTCCGGTTCGCCGCCCTCGCCCTCGGCGAGCTGGACGACGACACCACCCGCCGCAGCCTGCCGCTGCTCGGCCACTGACATGACCCGACCGACCAGGGGACGCCTCGCCCGGTACGGCTTCGCGGAGGGCGACGGCGGGCGGGCCGCCGACCTGCTCGGGCCGGACGGGCTGCGGCTGTGGCGGCCGGACGCCCAGGAGCCCGCGGACGAGCGGGCCGCCGAGCTGCTGACCGCGCTCTCCCGGGCCGCCGACCCGGACCTGGCCCTGCGCCAGCTGCACCGCCTCGACGAGGCGGAGCGCCGGGCGGCCGGGGCGGCCGGGCTGGAGAAGGAGAGCCTGCTCGACGCCCTGCACGACGACCCGGGGCTGCGCCGGCGGCTGGTCGCGGTGCTGGGCGCCTCCTCGGCGCTGGGCGACCACCTGGTGGCCAATCCCGGCCAGTGGCGGGTGCTGGCCACCGAGGCGGACGGCCTCGCGCCCCCGGCCGAGGGCCGGCTCGACCTGGCCACCGCCGCCCGGATGACCGCCGCCACCGGCCCGATCCCGGTGCTGCGGCAGGCGTACCGGCTGGCGCTGCTGCGGATCGCCGCGGCCGACCTGACCGGCGGCCGCGGCCTGGAACAGACCATGGCCGCGCTGTCCGGCCTCGCCGACGCCACCCTCGCCGCCGCCTACGACATCGCGGTGGACGAGCTGCCGGCGGGCACGCCCCGGCCCCGGCTGGCCGTGGTGGCGATGGGCAAGTGCGGCGGCGACGAGCTCAACTACGTCTCCGACGTGGACGTCATCTTCGTCGCCGCCGAGGACGACGACCTGGCGGCCGCGACCCTGGTCGCCACCCGGCTGATCCACATCTGCGGGCTGGTGGCCTGGCCGGTGGACGCCGCGCTGCGCCCCGAGGGCAGCCGGGGGCCGCTGGTCCGCTCCCTGGCCAGCCACCTCGCCTACTACCGGCGGTGGGCCCGGACCTGGGAGTTCCAGGCGCTGCTCAAGGCCCGCCCGGCGGCCGGCGACCTCGGCCTGGCCCGCGAGTGGATCGAGCAGCTCGCGCCGCTGGTGTGGACCGCCGCCGAACGGCCGGAAGCGGTCGAGGACGTCCGGGCGATGCGCCGGAAGATCATCGACAACATCCCGCCGAAGGAGCTGGAACGCGAGATCAAGCGCGGTCCCGGCGGGCTGCGGGACATCGAGTTCGCGGTCCAGCTGCTCCAGCTGGTGCACGGCCGGGGCGATGAGTCGCTCCGGGTGCCCGGGACGATCCCCGCGCTGCGCGCCCTGGTCGCCGGCGGCTACGTCGGCCGGGCCGACGGCGAGGCGCTGCTGCGCGGCTACCGCTTCCTGCGCGGCGTCGAGCACCGGCTCCAGCTGCAGGGCCTGCGCCGTACCCACACCGTGCCGACCGAGCCGGCCGCCCTGCGCTGGCTCGCGGCCGCGCTCGGCTACCAGGCCACCCCGGGGCGCAGCGCCGTCGAGGAGTTCCGCGCCGAGTGGGTCACCCACGCCACCGAGGTACGCCGGCTGCACGCCAAGCTGCTCTACCGGCCGCTGCTGGAGTCGGTGGCCCGGGTGCCCGCGGAGGGGCTGCGGCTCACCCCGGAGGCGGCCCGGCACCGGCTGGAGATCCTCGGCTTCGCCGATCCGGCCGGGGCGCTGCGTCACCTCCAGGCCCTCACCGGCGGGGTGAGCCGGACGGCCGCGATCCAGCGCACCCTGCTGCCGGTGCTGCTCAGCGAGTTCGCCGACGCGCCCGAGCCGGACCGGGGGCTGCTCAACTACCGGCAGGTCTCCGACAAGCTCGGCAGCACCCCGTGGTATCTGCGGTTGCTGCGCGACGAGGGGCCGGTGGCGCGGCGGCTGGCCCGGGTGCTCTCCTCCTCCCGGTACGCCGCCGACCTGCTGGCCCGGGAGCCGGAGGCGCTGCGGCTGCTGGCCGAGGACAGTGAGCTGACCCCGCGCCCGCGCGCGGTGCTCGGCGAGGGGTTCGGCGCGGCGGCGGCCCGGCACGACGACCCGGTCGAGGCCACCCGGGCGGTCCGCGCCCTGCGTCGCCGCGAGCTGGTCCGGCTGGCCTGCGCCGATGTGCTCAGCCGGGCCGGCGCGCTGGCCCCGCTCACCCCCCGCTCCGCCGAGCCCGGCGCCGAGCGGGTGCCCACCCTGGTCGACGTCGGCGCGGTCGGCACCGCCCTGGCCGACGTCACCGACGCCACCCTGGCCGCCGCGCTGCGGATCGCCCGGGCCGCCCAGCCGGCGCCGCCCGGGCTGCGCTTCGCGGTGATCGGGATGGGTCGGCTGGGCGGATACGAGTCGAACTACCTCTCCGACGCCGACGTGCTCTTCGTCTACGACCCGCCGCCCGGCGGTCCGCGTGCCGGCGCGGTGGTGCCGGTGAAGAACAGCTTGGCGGGCGGGGCGTGAAACGGGAGTGAGGCGATCGGGGAACCGACA
>NZ_JBSGJR010000159.1:0-12164 GCF_053605645.1 Micromonospora sp. NPDC003776 | reverse complement strand
GATCCGACGCCGTTGCCGGTGTGCCGGGCGACGGTGCTGCGGGGTGACGTGATCTAAGAGTGGCTATTCCGCTGCGGATAACCACTCTTTCCGTGAATCTGCGCGCGAGGCGCGCGAGGCGTGCGAGGGGGCGGGACGGGGCGAGGCGGGAATCAGCCGAGGACGAGGCCGGGGTCGGGGTCGGGCTGCTCGGTCGGGGCGGGGATCTTGTACTCCTCGGTGAGGGTGGTCATCGGGCCGGGCCAGGTGGCCTGGGCGACCTCGATCGGCTTGTGCCGCTCGTCGTACGCGACGTGCAGCAGGTGCAGCACCGGGGTGTCGGGGCGGATCTGCAGGATCTCCGCCTCCTCCCGGCTGGGCTGGCGGGCGCTGATCGTGTCGGTCGCGGTCACGTAGCGCCGGCCGGTGACCTCCTCGACCTCCTGGTAGAGCGGCCGGCCGAAGGCCTCGGCCCGTTCCAGGCTGGTGCCGCTCGTGTCGGCCGGCAGGAACCAGGACGCGCCGACCTCGACCGGCGACTCGTCGGTGCGGACCAGGTGCCGCCGGCAGAGCAGCTCGGCGCCGTCGGCCACGCCGAACGCGTCGGCCACCTCGGGCGGGGCCGGGGTGCGGCCGACGGAGACGAGCTGCTGCTTGTACCGGGCGGCCAGGTCGGTGTGGTAGCCCCGGAAGCCGCCGTAGCGGCCCCGGGAGAGCCGGTTCAGCCGGCGCCGGGTGCCCCGGACGTACGTACCCGAGCCGGGCTTGGTGATCAGGATGCCCTCGACCCGCAGCTGGTCGACGGCGCGTTGCACGGTCTGCTTCGCCACGCCGAACATCTCGGCGATCGCCGGGATCGACGGCAGCCGCTCGCCGGGCGCCCAGTCGCCGCGGCGGACCTGGGCCTTGAGCTGCGCGGCGATCTGCCGGTGCGGGAACTCGGCCGCGCCCGGGTTGATCTGCATCCCCGCCTCCTCATGACAGCTAGGTTCCTAGGATGCCGTAGGGGGAGTGTGCGCGCCACCCCGGACACGAAGAAACCGGGCCCCGCAACGGGAGCCCGGTTTCCCCGAGGTTCACCAGGAGCCGGCGGTGGGACCGGCGGAGCCGCCCCGACGGCGCAGGTACTTCTCGAACTCCTGGGCGATCTCGTCCCCGGTCAACGGGGTGATGCCCGCGTCGCCGACCCGCTCCTCCAGCTCGCGGACGTACTCGCCCAGCTCGGCGTCCTGCTCGGCGGCGCTGCGCACCCGCTGCTCCCACTCGGCGGCCTCCTCGGCGAGGTCCGCCATCGGCACCGGCAGGTCGAGCACCTCCTCGACCCGGTGCAGCAGCGCCAGGGTGGCCTTGGGGCAGGGCGGGTTGTTGGCGTAGTGCGGCACGTGCACCCAGAACGAGACCGCGTCGACCTCGGCCCGGGTGCAGGCGTCGTGCAGCACGCCGACGATGCCGGTCGGCCCGTCGTAGCGGGTGGGGGTGAGCTGGTAGCGCTTGGCCGCGTCGGCGTCCGAGGCGCTGCCGCTGATCGGCAGCGGCCGGGTGTACGGCACGTCCGCCAACAGCGCGCCGAGCAGCACCACCCGCTCGACCTCCAGGCTGTGGCAGATCTCCAGCACCTGCTCGCAGAAGGTCCGCCAGCGCATGCTCGGCTCGATGCCCCGGATCAGCACCACGTCCCGGTCGGTGCCCTCGGGGCTGGCGACCATGAAGCGCGTCGTCGGCCACTCCACCCGGCGGGTCTCCCCGTCCGCCATGGTGATGGTGGGCCGGCTCACCTGGAAGTCGTAGAAGTCCTCGGGGTCCAGCTCGGTCACCTGCCGGGCCTGCCAGACCTGCTCCAGGTGCTCCACAGCGGCGGTGGAGGCGTCCGCCGCGTCGTTCCAGCCCTCGAAGGCCGCGATGGCGACCGGGGACCGCAGCACCGGCAGCCCGTCGAACTCGGTCACGCCGTCACCTCACCCTGCTCGCCGGGAAGCGCGCCGGGTGGCTGCCCGAACGTTCCCCCGCCTGCGACAACTCCGGCTCGACGCGTCCGCCGCACCGCGACCTGGAGCCGTCGCACGGTCGCGTCCCTGATGTCCTTCACGTCCGCCAGCCTACGTGCCGCTGCGGGATGCGGCCCGTCGGCCGCGCCGGTCGAGCAGCCCGACCACCCGGACGAAAAGGATGAAGGGTGCGCGGTGATCCGGCTGACAGTATGTGGGAACCGCTGCGTGCCGCGACCCGACCGCGAATCGCCGCACTAACCTGGCTCTGTGCGGACTTCGTTGCTCGATGTGCTGGCGGACCGGATCCTCATCGCCGACGGGGCGATGGGGACGATGCTCCACGCGGCCGACCTGACCCTGGACGATTTCGACGGGCTCGAAGGCTGCAACGAGATCCTCAATGTCACCCGGCCGGACGTGGTCCGGGGCGTACACGAGGCGTACCTGGCCGCCGGCGCGGACTGCGTCGAGACCAACACCTTCGGCGCCAACCTGCCGAACCTCGCCGAGTACGGCATCGCCGACCGGATCCGCGAGCTGTCCGAGGCGGGCGCGCGGCTCGCCCGAGAGGCCGCCGACGCGTACGCCACGCCGGAGCAGCCGCGCTTCGTGCTCGGCTCCATGGGGCCGGGCACCAAGCTGCCCACCCTGGGCCACGCCGGCTACGGCACCCTGCGCGACGCGTACCAGGAGAACGCGGCCGGCCTGATCGCCGGCGGGGCCGACGGGCTGATCATCGAGACCTGTCAGGACCTGCTCCAGGTCAAGGCCGCCGTGATCGGCGCGAAGCGGGCGCGGGCCGAGCTGGGCCGAGACGTGCCGATCATCTGCCAGGTCGCCGTGGAGACCACCGGCACGATGCTGCTGGGCAGCGAGATCGGCGCCGCGCTCACCGCCATCGAGCCGCTCGGCGTCGACCTGATCGGGCTCAACTGCTCGACCGGCCCCGCCGAGATGGGCGAGCACCTGCGCTACCTGTCCCAGCACTCGCGGATCCCGATCTCGGTGATGCCCAACGCGGGCCTGCCCGTGCTGACCGCCGACGGGGCGTACTTCCCGCTGACCCCGGTGGAGCTGGCCGACGCCCTCGAGCGGTTCGTCAGCGACTACGGCGTCGCGCTCGTCGGCGGCTGCTGCGGCACCACCCCGGAGCACATCCGGGTGCTGGTGGAGCGGCTGCGCGGCACCCGGCCGGTGGCCCGCGAGCCGAAGCCGGAGCCGGGGATCTCCTCCATCTACCACCACGTGCCGTTCGCCCAGGACGCCAGCATCCTGATGGTGGGAGAGCGGACCAACGCCAACGGGTCCAAGGCGTTCCGCGAGGCCATGCTCGCCGCCGACTGGCAGGCGTGCGTGGAGATCGCCCGCGGCCAGGCCCGGGACGGCTCGCACCTGCTCGACCTCTGCGTCGACTACGTCGGCCGGGACGGCACCACCGACATGCGTGAGCTGGCCGGCCGGTTCGCCACCGCCTCCACCCTGCCGATCATGCTGGACTCCACCGAGCCGGCGGTGGTGGAGGCCGGGCTGGAGATGCTCGGCGGGCGCTGCGTGGTCAACTCGGTGAACTTCGAGGACGGCGACGGCCCGGACTCCCGCTACGCCCGGGTCATGCCGGTGGTCAGGGAGCACGGCGCCGCCGTGGTCGCCCTGCTCATCGACGAGGAGGGCCAGGCCCGCACCCGGGACTGGAAGGTACGCGTCGCGACCCGGCTGATCGAGGACCTGACCGGCCGCTGGGGGATGCGCCGGGAGGACATCCTCATCGACGCGCTGACCTTCCCGATCGCCACCGGCCAGGAGGAGACCCGCCGGGACGGGATCGAGACCATCGAGGCGATCCGGGAGATCGCCGCCCGGTTCCCGGGGGTCAACTTCACCCTGGGCATCTCCAACGTCTCGTTCGGACTCAACCCGGCGGCCCGGCAGGTGCTCAACTCGGTCTTCCTGCACGAGTGCGCGCAGGCCGGTCTCACCTCGGCGATCGTGCACGCCAGCAAGATCCTGCCGATGTCGAAGATTCCCGACCAGCAGCGCGAGGCCGCCCTCGACCTGGTCTACGACCGCCGCCGCGAGGGGTACGACCCGGTGCAGCGGTTCATCGAGATCTTCGAGGGGGTGGACGCCGCCTCCGCCCGGGCGACCCGGGCCGAGGAGCTGGCCGCGCTGCCGCTGGACGAGCGGCTCAAGCGCCGGATCATCGACGGTGAGCGCAACGGCCTGGAGGCTGATCTGGACACCGCGATGGCCGAGGGGCGCGCCCCGCTGTCCATCATCAACGATTTGCTGCTGGACGGCATGAAGGTGGTCGGCGAGCTGTTCGGCTCCGGCCAGATGCAGCTGCCGTTCGTGCTCCAGTCCGCCGAGGTGATGAAGACCGCGGTGGCGTACCTGGAGCCGCACATGGAGAAGGCCGACGACGGCGGCAAGGGCCGCATCGTGCTCGCCACGGTCAAGGGCGACGTGCACGACATCGGCAAGAACCTGGTCGACATCATCCTGTCCAACAACGGCTACGAGGTCGTCAACATCGGCATCAAGCAGCCGATCAACGCGATCCTCGACGCCGCCGAGGAGCACCGGGCCGACGCGATCGGCATGTCCGGCCTGCTGGTCAAGAGCACGGTCATCATGAAGGAGAACCTGACCGAGATGGCCACCCGCGGGGTCGCCGACCGGTGGCCGGTGCTGCTCGGCGGGGCGGCGCTCACCAGGGCGTACGTCGAGGACGACCTGCGGTCGATGTTCCCCGGCCAGGTGCACTACGCCCGGGACGCGTTCGAAGGGCTGTCCCTGATGGACCGGGTGATGGCCGCCAAGCGCGGCGGCGCCCCGATGATCGACCCGGAGCGGGAGGCCGCCCTGGCGGCCCGCCGGGAGCGGCGGGAGCGGCAGCGGACCATGGTCCGCGAGGCGCTGCCCGAGCTGGACGACGCCTCGGTCCGCTCCGATGTGGCCACCGACGTGGTGGTGCCCGCCCCGCCGTTCTTCGGCACCCGGGTGGTCAAGGGCGTGCCGCTCGCCGACTACGCGGCGCTGCTCGACGAGCGGGCCACCTTCCTCGGCCAGTGGGGGCTGCGCGGCGCTCGGGGCGGCCAGGGCCCGTCGTACGAGGAACTGGTGGAGACCGAGGGGCGGCCGCGGCTGCGCTACTGGCTCGACCGGCTCACCGCCGACCAGATCCTGGAGGCGGCCGTGGTGTACGGCTACTTCCCGGCGTACTCAGAGGGCAACGACCTGGTGGTGCTGGACGAGAACGCGCAGGCCGAGCGGGCCCGGTTCTCCTTCCCGCGGCAGCGGCAGGAGCGGCGGCTCTGCCTGGCCGACTTCTTCCGGCCCAAGGGCGACCAGCTGGACGTGGTCGCGTTGCAGCTGGTCACCGTCGGCCAGCCGATCAGCGAATACACCGCGAAGATGTTCGCCGGCAACGAGTACCGCGACTACCTGGAGGTCCACGGCCTGTCGGTGCAGCTCACCGAGGCCTTGGCCGAGTACTGGCACCGGCGGATCCGGGCCGAGCTGACCCTGCCGGGCGGGCGTACCGTCGCCGACGACGACCCGGCCGACCTGGCCGGCCTGCTGCGCAACGACTACCGGGGCTGCCGGTACGCGTTCGGCTACCCGGCCTGCCCCGACCTGGAGGACCGGGCGAAGATCGTCGAGCTGCTCGGCGCGCAGCGGATCGGGGTGCAGCTGTCCGAGGAGTTCCAGCTGGTGCCGGAGCAGGCCACCGACGCGATCGTGGTGCACCACCCGGAGGCGAGCTACTTCAACGCCAAGTGATCGCCGTAGGCACTTTGAACTGCGGCGGAGCATCCGGAATGGCCCTGATTTCCATGATCATGCCGTCTCCAGGCCGTCCGGGGTCGGCGGGTCGTCGGCGAAGGCGTGGTCGATAGCGCGACGGGTGCGGTCCTCGCTGGCTGACAGCAGGTGCGTGTAGATCCGGAGGGTGCAGCCGGGGTCGGAGTGCCCCAGGTACGCCGAGAGGGCCTTGACGCTGTCGCCGGCGTCGAGCAGGACCGAGGCGTAGGTGTGCCGTAGCAGGTGCATGCCGTTGTGCCGGTTGTCGGGGACACCAGGCTTGGCCGTGGCGTCGTGGGGAGGAAGAGGCAGCGGCCGTGAGCGGCCATGCCGATGGCACCGGCAGCGCAGGCGGGCGGGAACGGGGTGTCGTGGGTGACGCGGTAGTAGACGCCCTGCGTCCAGCCGTGCAGTTCGAGGTAGCGGGCGGCGCAGCGCAGGGTGTCGGCCGGGGTCAGGTCGGCCAGCGCGAACAGGCCCAGCACGATTTCCGGCAGCCAGTGCCAGAAGACGCGCAGGACCGGCCACGTCCTTTCGTGGGCGGTGGTTGGTGGCCGGCAGATCGGGCAGCTTTCCTAGGGCAAACCCCGGTCTGTCGGGACGAAGGCCGACGGGATGGCTAGGGGCGCGCCGGGGGAGAGGGCGGCAACTCTCCGGGCTTCACGTGGTGGTCACTTTGCTTGCCAGAAAGGTCCGGCACTCACCGGTGCTCTCGAACAGCACGGTCGAGAGGTAGTAACTTCCATCGCTGGTCTGCCGGGTCTCGATCTCGATGCCGAATCGTCGATGCCCTCCACGAGGACCCGGCGCGGGGCCGGAGTTCCGCCGTGGACCTCTGTCCTCATTGAGCCTTTCCGCGCAACGTGGTGATCACGGTCTGTGACGGTCTCGGGTGTCCTATCACGACACGCCGATGTGGTCGGCTGGAACAGATATGAGTGAAGCTCCCGTATGAAGAAGGTCTCTGCCGAGAGATCAACTTCACAAGGAGCTTCACGTGAGTGCCAGCGACAGACCTGTCAGGACGGAACCTGGGCAAGCCTGAGCACGTATTCGAAGCCGCGTTTCTGCGCGGGCGAATTCACCATTGGCAGGATCAGCGCTGGTATGCCGGCGGAAACCGATCCGCCGTCGCCGGCGGGATGATCACCGACCATCAGGGTCTGGCCCGGTGCGGCATGGAGGGCTTCGAGGGCGGCGCCCCAGATCCGAGGGTCCGGTTTGACGAAGCCGACCTCGTAGGACAGTACGAACGCATCGACATAGCCGTCGAGTCCGTGCCGCGCAAAGCATTTGCGGATGTCCCAGCCGACGTTGCTGACGACGCCGATGCGAACACCGCTATCACGCAATGCGGACAGGGTGGCGACGGTGTCGGCGTACGGCTCGATCGCTTCGGCGTGTGTTTCGTGCAAGACCGATGCCAGCGCCTGGTCCACGCCAGGAATCTGTTCCAGCACGGCGAGGATCGCCCGATCCCAGACTCGCGGATCCAGATCTCGGGCGATGTGCGCCGGATCCGTGGCCGTCTCCCGCAACAGTTCCGCGAAGTCGCCAGCAATACGGTGCGCCTCGCCGGCAGGCAATGTCTGGTCGATCGATGCCGCCGCGTTGCCCACCCAGCGCTCCGAGTTTCTGGCGAACAGAGTCCAGGCGAAGTCGAACAGTACTGTCGTCACGGGCTTGGCGGTCATCGCGTCACCCTAGATCAACACGACGAGTTCTGTGGGCCGCGACGCAGCGAAGTGCAGCACCATCGACACCAAGCGGAACCACGGCGAACACAGTCAGACCGTCGACCAGTGGTGCGAGCCGGAGGGGGACCGCGTTGCCGAATCTCTGGGACGAGCGGCCGTCCTGCCGGCACCGAGGGAGCCCCAAGATCATGCCGTCCACAGGCCGTCCGAGGTGAACCCAACGACGACTAACGCTGACGATCGACGGCAGACCCCGGCGCAGGTCAGCGGCCATTCGGTCCCATTCAAGCGGATACGCTCACGGCCTTTAACATTGCAACGTCAAGTGATCGCCGTGGACGCTCTGACCTGCGGCTGAGTCGAGCGAGACGACCAGGGCGTGCCCCGGCGGGGCGTCGGGCACTCCGTGATGGCTGCGGGTGCGCCCTCGGGTCTGCCGTGCAACGACTCGACCGGGGCACCACCGAGCGTCAGACCCCGATCTCAGCGACCATCGTGTCCGCGTCCTCGAACGACTCAACCGTGCGGAATCCTTCAGCGGCGTACAGTCGCGCAGCGAAGTTCGCCCGCTCCACGCTCAGGGACACGGCCTGGACGCCACGTTCTCGTGCAACGTCCAGAACAGCGCGCAAGAGCGCCCGGCCCACACCGCGGCCTCGCCACGCTTGCACCACGCCGACAGTCAGCTCTGGCACGTCGTCACCCGCGTACCCGTAGCCCGGATCAGCGGCGGTCAGGTATCGGCACCAGGCCGCGCCGACCGGCCGATCAGCCGGGTCCACCGCAACCAGGCCGAAGTCGTTCGGCTGCATCCAACCGGTGACATAGTGGGCCAGCGCGGGATTCGCCATGATCTGCTCGCGGGACCAGTTGCGCTCAGGCGGCCAGTTCACGGCCTCCACGAGCATGTCGACCATGAATTCGTAATCAGCCACGGTGGCTGCGCGGATGCCGAAGTCAGTCACCGCCGAAGCCTCGCACACAAGATCGGCATTACCGAGATCATGCCGGTTCGAGGCCGCCGGTGGGGGAAGGGTCGACCGGCCCCGGGAGCGGCGCTCAGGCCACGAGTTCTAGGGTTTGACGACCCACTGGACGTTCGTGGGGCGCCGATCGGTGTGCAGGAACTCGTGGGCTGCTCGGCGGGCCTGCGTGGCCGTGATCTCGAAGGGCTCGGCGCCGGCGGGAAGGGCGAACCATGGGTTGTCGTACGCGTATTCGGCGTCGTCGACGATCTGGTCAGCCGGGGCGCCAGGCGGCACCGGCCCCCACGCGCACAGCATGTCCGTCTCGCTCTCCCAGTACAGGTCGGCCCGATCTCCGTAGAAGTTGAGGTGCAGGGTGCGCCGGCCGTCGTCACTGGCGAGGGTCACGCCCTTGGGCGGTTCGGGGCCGAGGATCGCATCGAGTTCGGCAACGTCGGCCACCGCGCTGGCGGTGCTGTCGATCCATGCCTGCAAGGCTCTTCACCCGTTCCTGATCGTGGTCTTGGGCGGGTACGGGCGTCCGAGGCGACCGAGCTGCGTGGACCGCAGCACGGCCGCCTTGATCTCCGCGGTCATCAAGCCCACACCCACGGGACGCAGCCTACGGCGGGAAGCCGGCCGCTGGCCGTACCCGCCCGGTAACGCGGCACGAGCTGACGCGTCTCACTTGTCCGTCCGGTCGCGCAGCCAGCGTGCGAAGTCGACGGCGACGATCCGCTCGTCGTGGACGCCGGCCGCCTCGTCGGACGCCAGCCACACGATGGGCGGGCCCATCACCTCGGGTTCCAGGAACCGGTGCCCCTCGGGTACGGCCTCGCGGGGCAGCATCCCGGTGGCGGTCGCGCCCCCGGGCAGCAGCAGGTTGACGGTGACGCCGGTGTCGCGCAGGTCGGCGGCCATGATCCGGGAGAGGGCCTCGCTGCCGGCGCGCGACGGCCCGTACGGGACGAACCCGGCGCGGTGCATGGTCGACTCGTTGACCGAGATGTTGACGATCCGGCCAGCGCCGGCGGCCAGCATCCGGGGCGTCACCTCGCGCGCCGTCAGGAAGTAGCCGGTCAGGTTGGTGTCGATCACCGCCCGGAACCCGTCGGCCGGGACCTCCCAGAAGCCCCGCGGCTCGGTCATGAACTGCGGATTGACCGTCCGCATGCCGATCCCGGCGTTGTTCACCAGCAGGTCGATGCCGCCGAGCCGCGACCACGCCTCGTCGACCGCCCGGGCCACCGACGTGTCGTCGCGTACGTCCAGTTCGAGGCCGATCGCCCCGGGCAGGCCGGCGGCGGCCGCCTCGGCCCGCTCGCCGGACCGGCCGGTCAGTGCGACCGTGGCTCCCGCCCGGGCCAGCGCGGCGGCCATGGCCAGTCCCAGCCCGCTGGTCCCGCCGGTCACCAGCACCCTCATCGAGGTAAGCCCCGGCGGTGTCGATGCACTCATGCCCACGACGCTAGGCGGTCGAGCGTCCTCGAAGTCAAGCCGCCCGCCGAGCCGTACCCTCGGCCGTGGCCGGTGTGGGACCCTGTCCGACATGCCCGCACCCCCGCCCACCCCGGACGCGGCCCTGGCCGCGGCCGCCTCGCCCGACTGGCAGGTGCGGGAGCGGGCCGGCGAGGAGTTGGTCCGCTGGGCCGACCGAGCCGAGGTGAGTGATGCCCTGGTGCGCCTGCTGCTCGATCCGGAAGACACAAGCGTCACGGTCGGCACCCTCACCGCACTGTTGGGCCGGAACGACGTGGCGGCGATCCGCCCGCTCGCCCGTGCCGTCGGCCTCGCCGGTGACGTCGAACCCATCGACGACCTGTACGGGACGTTCGACCTGGGTGACTGCGGTGGCCCCGCCGCCGTCCGATTCGTGGACGCCTGTGAGAGGCTGGCCGCCGATCCCGACCCGACGACTCGGGCCGGCGCCGCCATCCTTCTCGAGTGGGCCCGAGCCTGGACCTGAGCGGCGCGGGGGAGTTCCGGCCTATGGTGTGAAAGATGGACACTCCCCGCCTGACCCACGTACGGGTGAACGTGCGGGACCTCGACGCGGCGATCGGGTGGTACGAGCGGCTGCTCGGGGTGCCGGCCGAGGGGCACTGGCCGCCGGACGCGCCGACGTACGCGCACTTCACCCTGGGGCCTGCGCAGTTCGCGCTCGGGCGGTACGACCCCGTGCCGGCGGCGGGGGCGCGGTTCAACTTCGAGGTGGACGACGTCGACGGGTGGTGGGCTCGGGTGGGTCCGGACGCCGACGTGGTGGAGCCGTTGTTCGACACCCCGTACGGCTCCAGGAAGTTCACCATCCGCGATCCGGACGGCAACGAGTTGGGCTTCGTCCAGAGCCGGTGATCAGCTGGTGCGGCGTCCCCGTCCGGCCCGCTCGGGCGGCGGGCCGGACGGGGACCCGGTCAGTACGCGTAGGTGACCGAGATGGTGACGTTGGGGCAGCTGTTCGCCCAGCTGGTCAGGGCGCTCTTCTCAGCGCTGTCGACGGTGAGCCGCCAGCGGATCTTCACCGCCACCCACTCGTTGATGTAGCGGCACCGGGCGGAGGAGTACGGCGGCATCCAGGTGGCCGGGTCCTGGTCGCCCTTGGCCTGGTTGACGTTGTCGGTGACGGCGGCGAGGGCGCGGCCGTCCCCGAGGTCGTTGGCGTACGCCTGGCGGCGGCTGGTGGTCCAGTTGCGGGCGCCGGAGTCCCACGCCTCGGCCAGCGGGACCATGTGGTCGATGTCCAGGTCGCTGGTCAGCGTCCAGTACGCGTTGTCGTAGTAGGAGTACCAGCGGCCGCCGGAGAGGGTGCAGGTGCCGCTGATGGTGGGCGCGGAGACCGCCTCGGCGAGCAGGACCTCGTTGCGGGTGTTGCAGCCGTCGCCGTCGGCGTCGATCCAGTGCGGGAAGAGGTCCCGGCTGTAGCCGGTGCGGACCTCGGTGGCCACGGGGAGGCCGGCGACGGCGGTGGTGAGGGAGGCGGAGTAGCTGGCGGCCCAGGCGGGCTGGGTCAGGCCGAGGGTGGCGGCCATGGTCGCGGCGAGGCTGATGGCCGTGGCGCGCAGGGTGCGGGTCATGGTGCTCCGTCCGGATGGGGGATGGGTGGCACCTATATAGACAGAGATGGAAGCAATGGTCTAGATCAATTTCCGTGAACGGTACGTGACCCTCTGGCGTACGCTGGCCCTTGGCCGGCCGCGAGCCCCGGGTCGACCACGACTCCAACCCCTCTCCGCTGCGCCGACGCAGCCTGGAAGATGCCGGATCCCGGCATCGGGGTGAGCATGAGGTACGAGGAAAGGGGGCGGAGATGACCGACGAGACGGCATCGAATGTTCCGCCGGACCCGACCATGGGCGCCCACGTGCCGGCCGCCGTGCGTTCCGTCGAGCCGCCGAGCAGTCTGGAGCTGTGGGCCCGCGCGCTGGTGATGCACCGCTGCTTCGGTGAGGACGACGTCGAGCCCAACATTCTGCGCGGCCTCGACTGAGGCTGCGCCGGGGCGGTCGCCGTCCCGAACCGCGCGGCGGCGCACCGCCGCGCGGCGGTGGCGCCGATCCCGTGGCGCCTCGACCGGTCCGGCTCACCCGGCGGTGGGCGGGCCGAGCCGCGCCGCCCGGGCGTGCAGGTAGCGCTGCTGCGGCAGGTTCATCGACCGGCGGGCCGCCGCCAGGTACGCCTCCCGTGCCGCGTCCCGCTCGCCGGCCAGCTCCAGCAGGTGCGCCCGGGCCGCG
>NZ_JBSGJR010000158.1:0-12226 GCF_053605645.1 Micromonospora sp. NPDC003776 | reverse complement strand
CAGTTCCCGGCGGCGCCGGGCGGGGCGTACCCGCCCGCGCCGGGTCAGCCGTTCGCGCCGCCGGCGAAGAAGTCCAACAAGGGACTGTGGATCGGCCTCGGGGTCGGCGCGCTGGTCCTGCTGCTGCTCTGCTGCGGCGGCGGCATCTTCGCCATCTACAGCGGGGGCAAGAAGGCGCAGGAGGCGATCGACAGCCTGCCCACCACCGCCCCCACCTCCGCGCCGTTCGACACGCCCACGCCGGAGGAGTCGGACGCCGCCCCGGACACCCGCCCGACCGACGGCGAGACCTTCAACATGAAGCCGGGCGACACGCTGATCATCAACGACGACGACGGCACCGTCGAGATCACGCTCAAGAACTTCCGCACCAAGACCGAGTCCTGCCAGCAGTTCATGCCCGGGCCGAAGAAGGGCATGTTCCTGATCGCCGACGTGACCGCCAAGGTCACCAAGGGCACCGGATCGATCAACCCGTTCTACTTCCGCTGGAAGGGTACGGACGGCAGCGAGGAGAGCGGCATCTCCGGCGCCTTCTCCGGCTGCGGCAAACTGCTCAACTCGGGCAACAACCTGCCGGCCGGGACGACGCGTACCGGCCAGCTCGTGCTCGACGTCAAGGACAAGAACGGCGTGGTGGAGTACCAGCACAACTTCCAGGCCGCCGGCTCCTGGAAGCCCTGACCCGAGACGCCCCACGACGGGGGCCGGTCCCATTCGGGACCGGCCCCCGTCCGCGTTCCACGATCCGCCGGTAAGAACCGGGCCGGTACCCGCACTACCTGGTGACGGCACACCTCCGGCGACAAGGAGCAGCAGCCAGTGGATGCAGCAGAAGCAGGGGCCCGGTTCACCGAGCTGTACGAACGGCACCACGCAGCGGTGTACGCGTACGCGGTGAGCCGGGCGGGCCGGCAGCTCGCCGACGACGTCGTCGGCGACACCTTCCTGGTCGCCTGGCGGCGGCTGCCCGAGGTCCCGGCGGCGCCCCTGCCGTGGCTGCTCGGGGTGGCCCGCAACGTGGTCCGCGAGCGGTACCGGGAGGAGGTGCGCCAGGCGTCCCTCGCGGCCGAGATGCGGGCCTGGGCCGACGAGGCGGGCGACGACGTGGCCGAGGGGGTCGCCGAGCGGTCCGCCGTGCTCGGGGCACTGGCCCGGCTCGGTGACGCCGACCGGGAGCTGCTGACCCTGGTGGCCTGGCAGGGGCTGTCCCACCGGGCCGCCGCCCGGGTGGTGGGCTGCTCGGTCGCCACCTTCGCGGTCCGGCTGCACCGTGCCCGCCGCCGCCTGGAACAGGCCGTCTCCGCCGCCGATGAGGTGGTCCGTCGGGTTCCGTCCCCGCTCAGTGTGAAGGAGTTCAGCCGATGAGTCGGCGTCGAGATGTGTTGCAGGTGCTGTCCGAGTCCCGGCCGGCGCGGCTCGACCCGGGGGACGCCCGGTTCGATCCGGCCACCGTCACCGCGTACCCCCGGTTGGAGCCGGACCGGCGCGCGATCCGGCCGGTGGCGCGGCGTCGGCTCGTGCTGGCGGCCGCCCTCGTCCCCGCGCTGGCGGCCGGAGCCCTCGCGGTGGTCGTCGCGGTGCACCCGGACGCCTCCCCCACGCCGCGCCCGCGGGCCGCGGTCCCCCTGCCGGCCCCCGCCACCGCCCGGCAGCTGCTGCTGACCGCGGCCGAGACGGTCGGTGCCACCGAGGCGGGTGCCGGCCGGTACTGGAAGAGCGTCGTGGAGCACGGTGACGTGCGCCAGGTCGGTCCGCCCGGCGGCCGGTACGCCATCGTCCAGCGGACGCGGGTGGAGACCTGGTCCGCGACCGATCCGGCCGACCGGACGTGGGTGTTCGTCCAGTCCCTCGGTGCCCGCCCGGTGAACGCCGCCGACGAGGCGGCCTGGCGGCGGGCCGGCTCCCCGACCCGCTGGGGGGAGGTGTCCGCCGCGCCGCAGGAGCGGAGGCTGCGTACCCCGGAGGGGCTCGACCCGGCGCGGAACTACCTCCTCGGCGGTCGGCCGGTCACCCTCGCGGAGCTGTCCGCGCTGCCCACCGACCCGGCCGCGCTGCGGACCGCGCTGCTGAAGCGGCAGGCCGGTGGCACCGAGAGCGACGCCTGGGCCCTCTTCTGGAGCGCCACCCAGCTCGTCCTCGACCTGCCGGCCACCCCGCAGGTCCGGGCGGCGGCCTACCGAATGCTGTCGGGTCTGGCTGGGGTGACCGAGTTGGGGCCGGTGACGGACCCGCACGGCCGGGCCGGCATGGCGCTGGGCTACACCCGGCGCGGCGACGGGGGGCTGGCGCAGCTCCGGCTGGTCGTCGACCCGGGTACCGGGCTGGCGCTGGCCCAGGAGTCCTGGGACGCCGACCTGGGGCGGCCGCTCAGCTACCAGGCCGTGCTCGACGCGAGCTGGACGGACGCGGAACCGCCGAAGGCGTGACCCGTCCCCGAGGCCGTCCCCGCCCGGGGACGGCCTCGGGTCAGCCTCCCACCGGCGCCGGCCCGGCCGCCGCCGGCTGTCGGTCCAGCATCCCCCGGACCAGTGCCGCCTGCCCGACGTGCTGCAACGCGTCGGTCAGCACGCCGAGCAGCCGCTCGTGCACGGTCGCCGCGTCACCGAGGGTCGGGCTGTGCACCGTCCGGCCCGGATCGTCGTCGCCGGTCAGGTAGTCGTCGACCATCACGACCACCGCCCGGTGGTAGCCGGCGAGGACGTCCGGCGCCGGGCTGCGGAAGGCGGCCACCTCGGCGGCCGGGTGGCGGTAACCCGTGTCGGCCGGGTCGGGCCGCCGGCCGAACCGGGCGTGCCACCCGTCCGCCAACCAGAGCTGCGGGCGTCCGCGCAGCTCGCTGACGTTCCGGTCGTGGCTGCGGGTGAGGTGCCACAGCAGCCAGCCGATCGGGTTGGTGCCGGGGACCGCCGGCCGGTCGAGCAGGGCGGGGTCCAGCCCGTCGAGCACCGCGGCGACCTCGGCGGCGATCCGGTGCACCAGGTCCCGGGCCAGCGCCCGGTCCGCGGTCATGCCGGCACCGCCGCGAGTTCGTCCGCGTGCCGGAGGGCGTGCGCCGTGGCGGCCGGGGTGGCGGGCAGCAGCGGCGGGCGGACCGCCGGTGTGGGGATCCGGCCCCGGGCGTGCAGCACCGCCTTGATCACCGCCGGGTTGGGCTCGGCGAAGAGGGCACGCGAGAGGGTGGCCAGCCGGTGCCCGAGCGGCCGGGCGCGGGCGGCGTCCCCGGCCCGCCAGGCCGCGACCAGCGCGGCGAAGTCGGCCGTGGCGACGTGTGCCGAGGCCAGGATGCCGCCGTGTGCGCCGAGGGCGAGCAGGGGTGAGACGTACGCGTCCTCGCCGCCGAGCACGGCGAAGTCCGGGGGCACGTCGGCCAGGAAGGCGAGGGTGTCCGCGTCGATCCCGCCCACCGCGTGCTTGATGCCCACGATGCCGGGGATCGCGGCGAGCCGGCGCAGCGCCCCGGCCGAGAGCTCCTGCCCGGTCCGGTACGGCACGTGGTAGACGACCAGCGGCACCGGCGAGGCCTGGGCCAGCCGGGTGAAGTGGGCCAGTACGGCCTCCTCGCCGGGTCGCAGGAACGGCGGGACGAGGCAGAGCGCGGCCGCGACGCCGTCGCCCAGCCCGCGCAGCGCCTCGACGGTGTGCGCGCCGACCAGGAGCGGCGCGTTCCGTTCCCGGCAGGCCCCGCCGACCACGTCGAGCACCACCCGCCGTTCCGTCTCGGTGAGCGCGTGCGGCTCAGCGGTGGTGCCCAGCGCGACCAGGCCGGCCGCGCCGGCGTCCAGCGCCTCGTGGGCGAGGGCGGCGAGCGCGTCGCGGTCGACGCCGTCCCGCTCGTGGAAGGGCGTGATCAGCGGTACGTACAACCCGTGCAGCGTCATGCCTCCAGCCTGCGCCGGACGACCCTGAAGAACCAGTTCCGATTGCTCAACGGATGCGTAAGCTGAGCTTCATGCTCGACGTCCGCCGCCTGCGGCTGCTGCGGGATCTGGCCCGGCTCGGCACCATCGCCGCCGTCGCCGAGGCGCACACCTACACCGCGTCCGCCGTCTCGCAGCAACTGGCCGCGCTGCAACGGGAGGCCGGCGTGGCGCTGCTGGAACGGGCGGGCCGCCGGGTCACCCTCACCCCGACCGGGGAGGCGCTGGTGCGGCACACCGAGGTGGTGCTCGCCGCGTTGGAGGCCGCCGACGCCACCCTCGCCGCCGCGCGGGGCGGGCTCTCCGGCACGGTACGCATCGGCGCGTACCCGAGTGCGGTGCGCACCCTGCTGCCGCCGGCCCTGGTCGCGCTGGCCCGCGACCATCCGGCGCTGGACCTGATGGTCACCGAACTGGACCCGGTCGACGTGCCCGACGCGCTACGCGACCGCCGCCTGGACGTGGCCCTCGCGCACGACTACGACGTGGTGCCGACCGCCCCCGATCCCGCGCTCGACTCGACGCCGCTGCTCGCGGAGACCGTCTACCTGGCCGTACCGGCCACGATGGCGGTGCGGACGCTGGCCGACGTCCGGCAGGCGGACTGGATCCTGGGCAGCCCCCGCACGTTGTGCCACGCGGTGGCGCGGCACGCGTGCCGGCTCGCCGGCTTCCCGCCGACCGTGCGGCACCACGCCGACGACTTCACCGCGATGCTCGCCCTGGTCGCCGCCGGGCAGGGGGTCGCCCTGGTGCCGGAACTCGCCGTCGGCCGGCCGCCCGAGGGCGTCCGCCTCGTCCCCCTCGACCTGCGCCGCCGTACCCGCATCGAGTACCGGAAGGGGGCGGGCGACCATCCGGCGGTGGCCGCCTGCGTCGCGGCGCTCCGCGCCGCCGCCCGGGAGCGCGGGTGACCGGCCCCGCCGGCAGTGGTCGGCGCCGTCCCCGGCCTGATCTTTCCGGCGTGCGGGAGCTCCGGGATCTGGCGGTGCGGCTCGCCCTCGGGCGGCTGAACGGCGACGACCTGCCGATGGCAGCGGCGTCGGCCCTGGCCGAGGGGATCGACTCACCGGCGCTGCGGGAGCTGGCCGGACTGTCCCGGGGTGAATCCCGGGAGGCGGTGGACCTGTTCCAGGTGGCGATGACGGAGCTGGGCCATCCGGTCCCCGACCGGCGCGGCGCCCGGCTGCACCTGATGCGGGCGGCGGCGACGGCCATCGTCACGGGCGAGGGCGATCCGGAGGACCTGGCCCACGAGATCTACTGGCAGGCCTGCCACTCCGGCTCGGCAGAGCTGCAGCTGATCGGCCGCCACTTTCTGGAGCTGTACGCCGGCTGGGGCGTCACGGCCGCCGACGAGCAGGAGTCGGCGGCGGCCGTCCGGGCGGCGGCGGCGGAACTTCTCCGGGACCACCCGGCCTGAGGCGCTACCGCGTCGCCAGCACCGCGAGGTCCCGCTCGGCGTAGCGGCGGTGCTCGACCTCCTCCTGCATGATCACCCGTAGGCACTCGCGGACCGGCTGCGGCGGCTCGTGCCAGGCCTCCGGCAGCCGGCCCGGGCAGATCCGGTCCAGGTCGTCATCGGTGAGCCGGTCCACGATGCCGCGCACCAGCGCCATCCGCTCGGCGCGTGCCGCCAACACCTGGCCGTACGAGGGGCGGGCGTCCCGGTCGAGGTCGAGCGCGGCCTCGTCCTCGGGCGGGTAGTCGGTGGGCGGCAACGCGAGCGGGTGGTAGGGAGCCGGATCGCCGAGGATCACGTGCCCGGCCCACAGGTCGGTGGCGAAGACGAGGTGCCGGAGGGTCTCCACGAAGGACCACTCCTCGTCGACCCGCTCGTGCCGGGCCGCCTCGGGCAGCCGCTCGGCGCCGGCCACCGTCTGCGCCCAGAGCCGCTCCAGGGTGGCCCAGACGGCGCGGTGGTCCTCGGCGGTGCGCAGCTCACGCACCCGCACCCGTTCCGGGTGCCGCCGGTCCAGTTCGGCGGCCACGTACGCGGTGACGTCGACGTCGTTGACCACGAGCCGGTCGATGTCACCCCCGATGCGGACGTCGACCAGGGCGGCACTGAGGATCCTGGCCCCACTCAGGTCGCACGCGCGGAGCCGGGCGCCGGCCAGGTCGACGTCGGTGAACCGGGCGCCACGGAACTCGTCGGTGTGCGCGTACTCCGCTGCCATCGCGTCATTGTGCGCCCGACGGCCGACAGTGGCCGGCCTGCGGTGACGGCGGGGTGGACTGCGCGATCCACCGCGCGGCGGGGCACGACCTGCTGTGCCCGGCCGTTCGCGGCGGGTTTTCCGGCGCTCTCGGCGGGGACGCGGGTCAGGAGCGGTATCCCGACCGCCCACGACGGCAGGGAGGCGACATGAGCTCCACCGAGCGGTCGAACGACAAGCTCGAGCAGCTGGCCGGACCGGCCCGGGCCCGCATGGGCGACATGACCCGGGCCGAACGGGCCGAGGCGGACCAGGTGATACGGCAGGACGAGTTGCGGGGCGAACAGCCCGGGGAGCACGTCCAGAAGGACGCCCGGGACGCCCGGGACGACTTCACCACCTGACCGGCTCAGTAGCCGCGGAACACCCCGGGCTTCCACAGGAACCCGTACGTACGCACCGAAGCCTGGGCGGGCGCGTTCCGGTCGTCTCCGGTGTAGACGGCACTGAACGTGACCCGCTGGTACGTCGGGTAGGTGGCGGAGAGCCTGCCGTACCCGTCAACCTCGCCGCACTTGAGCGTCCTGCGTGCCTGCCCGTACGGCTGGGCGTAGAGGCAGAGGGTGCGGTTGGTGTAGGTGGTGCCCAGCTGCGCGGTCACCGTCGCGCCGCGGCCGGAGGTCACCTTCGCCGTGATGCTCAGCGGGGTGGCGACGCGCGACACCTCCACGGTGGCTGACCGGCTGGTCCCGGGCTGCGCCGCGTCGCCCGGGAAGGTCACGGTGTAGGTGTTGGTGCCGCCGACCAGCGGCGTGTCGGTGAAGGCGAAGGTGCCGTCGGCGGTGGTGGTGACGTCGGGCAGCGGGTGGCTGCCGTTGAGATCCTGCTTCGCCACCCGCAGCGTCCGCGGCGCCGACACGTCGCCGCCGGCGAACGCCAGGGTTCCGCTGATGGTCAGTCGCGCCGCGCGGGTGCTGGTCTTCGGCGCGGCCAGCAGGATCGTGGTGCCGGCGGTGCGGAAGTCGGTCAGCAGAAGCAGGGTGGGGTTCTTCCGGTCCTGATCCGTGGTGACCGCGTAGAGCGTGCGGCTGTCGGCGCTGACCGCCAGCCCCTGACGCTCCACGTTGTGGCCGGCGGGGAGGTCGTACCGGCGTACCGGGGTCCCGTCCGTCCGCCTGACGTGGATCGAGTCCGTCTCGCTGGAGCCGAGCATGACGAAGGCGCCGTCCGGGGACGTCGCCACCGCGTACGGCCAGGTGCCCGACGGGTACGTGCCGGCCGGGGACAGATCCGTCGTCGAGAACGCCAGGTGCTCGGTCCCCACCAGGTTGTATTCCGACTCGGGATCGTCCACGTAGGAGCAGGCCAGGACCGCCTTGCCCCCGTCGGCCGTCAACGCGGCGTCCTGGAGCCGGCCACAGGCTTCCAGCGGCACCGACGCGATCCGCGACGGGGTCCCGGACGAGACGTCGTACAGGATCGGCCGGCCGGGCAGGGTGACGCTGCCGCTGGCCCGTTCCAGCAGCAGCAGCAGGCCCGGCTTGGCCGGGGAGCTCCGGAGGAACGGCGCGCTGTAGTAGTAGTCGGTGCCGCCGAGCGGCAGGTCCAGGGCCACGACCGGGGCCGGGCCTCGCACGTCGATGGATCCCAGCTTGCCCTTGCCGCTCTGGCAGCCGTAGCCGACGTAGATCTTCCCGCCGGCCGGCGCCAGCCATTCGGGGCAGGTGCCGGCGCCCATGCTGTAGCGGTGCGTCTCGGTCAGCGTCGTCGTGTCGATCGCGGCGACCGCGCCCGCCTCGATGAGGGCCACGTAGAGCTTCGAACCGTCCGGGCTCAACGCCATCCCACTGGCGCCCGGCAGGTTCGGGATCGTCCGCTGGGTGTCGCCGGAGAGGTCGGTCACCCGCAGCTCCGACTGGTAACGGCCCTGGCTGAAGAAGAGCTGGCGGTGCGACGAGTCGACCACCATGTGCTTGTAAGTCTGGAGGCCGAGCCCCACCGAGCCGTCCGCGTACGCCACGCCGGCGGCCAGCGGCGCCACCGCGCCGACGGCGGCACCGAGCACCGCGACCATCAGACGGGCAAACATCCTGACCCGCACGCGCCCCGCCCCCGTTCCCGGCGCTCGCGCGCCGAAGCTTGGGCAGGAGCCTAGAGGCGGGCTCGGCGCGGGAGCCAGGCGGCTCGGAAAAGATCATCCGAGTAGGCCGGGCGTCGGGCCGACCGTCCGACCCGGACGGCCGCGCTGAGGGGCCGCCGAGTTCGGACCCCTAGCCGGGCAGGCGGCGGGGTCGTGGTGCGGGTGGGCACGTTCTGGGGTCGCCGACGCAGCCGGGCGCCTGCGGCGTTCCCGCTGGTCAAGGTCGGTCCTGCGGGGCGGCCTAGACGGTCCTCGGGGTGCCGGCCGGCCCGCTCGGGACCAATCACGGGTGGCCCCGCGGAACGCAGCAATCTGCGCGAAGACACGGCCGAGGGCCCTCACCATGCTGGGTCCGGTGCCGGGCCGGGCGGACGGCTGACGGCTGACGGCTGACGGCGATGAGCATCCTGAGCCTCTGGAGGAGACGAGTGAGCAGACTGATGCGACGTGCCGGGGTCGTCCTGGTGGCCGCCGCTGTGGCGGTCGGCGTCGCCGCGGCGCCGGCCGGCGCGCACGTGGTCACCACGCCGAACACCGCCGACACCAAGTTCTTCCACACCGCGTTCCGGGTCGGGCACGGCTGCGCCGGTTCACCCGCCACGGCCGTACGGGTGCAGATCCCCGGGGGCCTGCACCTCGTCACCCCCGATCCGGTGCCCGGCTGGGAGGTCCAGGTGACCCGCGCGGTGGGCGAGGGCCACGGTTTCGGCCGCATCGTCGAGGTGGCCTGGGTCGGTGGACCGCTGCCCGACCACGACGTCCAGCTCTTCGGGCTGGGCTTCCGGATCGACGAGAAGGCCCCCGAGGTGCTGTGGTTCCCGACCGTCCAGCAGTGCGAGGTCGGCGAGACCGACTGGGTGCAGATTCCGCCCAGCGTGGCCGAGTGGCACAACGTCCCGAACCCGGCCCCCTACGTCATCAACACGGCCTGGTGAGGCGACCGGCCACGGTCGGCGGTGGCTGACGCCCCTCGGGAGCCTGCTCCGGCAGGCGTTCCCGAGGGCGGTTGCCAGCCACCGCCCGACCGTGGCCGGCGCCAGCTGCGGCTAGGTGACCGGGGACGGGGCCTCCGGTGGGCGGCCGGCAGCCTGCCGGGCGTCCGCGAGGGCGACGCCGAGCAGCACTGCGACCGCCGCAGCGGCGGCGAACAGCGGCGGACCGAAGGCCAGCGGCGGCCCCAGCAGGGCCAGCGCGCCGATGCCGACCAGCCGGCGTACGGCGAGCCGGTTGAAGACGATCCGTTCCAGCCGGATCCGGCCCAACAGGAAGACCGCCGGCCCACCGAGGATCACCACGATCCAGGCCGCCCGGGTCTGCCCGCCCGGATGGGCCAGCACGTCTTCCGAGCCCGCGGCGATGGCCACGATGCCGAGCACCATCACCAGGTGGGCAGCGCCGATACTGCGGCCGAGCGCCGCCGGGTTCGACGACATAGCGACGGCCTCGGCCAACACCTGGCCGGCGCGATAGAAGTAGATCCGCCACAGCAGCACCGATGACAGGAATGTGATCACCAGGGCCACCGTCGCAGCGGACGTGGTGTGTCTGGTGTAGGTGATACCGATCGACACGACGGTCTCGCCGAGCGCGATCAGCATCAGTTGCTGGTACCGCTCCGGCAGGTGTCGGGTGCTGGCCATCGCCCATGCGGTGGTGGGCCATCGGCCCATGCCGGGTAAGGGCCAGTTGAACCGCGCCACGACCAGATCCACGGTGATCGCCACCGACCACAGGGCGATCCGGTAGGGCCCCTGCACCACCGCTCCCCAGAGCCAGACCACGCCGGTGGCGGTGAACCAGAGGGCCTGGCGGGTGAAGAGGGACCGTACCCCTTCCTGCCCCCGCAACAGCGGCAGGAGCAGCCATGGACGTCCGACCTGAAGCAACACGTATGGCACGGCGAAGGCGAGGCCGTGACCGACGAAGGCGTACGGCAGGGACGTCGACATGATCAGCAGGCCGAAGGCGCTGACCAGGACCATCACCTGGACCTGACCGCAGCGCGGACTGAACCGGCTGGTGATGTACGCGGTGGTCGTCCACAGCCAGAGCAGCGGCAGGGCCAGCACGAGCGTGTACAGCAGCGACAGCCAGCGCCGGCGCGCGTCGTCGGAGAGGAGGTCCGGCACCACCCGGCTGACCACGCCGATCAGGGCGAAGACCAGCACCAGGTCGAAGAACAGCTCCAGGAAGTTGGCCTGCCGGGATTCCTCCGCACCGCGCACGACGTTCCTGGCCTGCACCGACTCGGGCTCTCCCACCGGCCCGTGGTCGCCGGATGGCTGGGTTCCGCGCACCGGCTCGCTCAACGCGCCGGACTTACGCGGGCCGCGCGACCGGGGCCAGGAGCCGGGTGCCGAGTTCGTGGCCGTACCGTTCGATACCGGCCACGTTCTCCTGCTTCTGGACCAGGTTGGTGTGTAGACATTGCACGCACTTGTCCTCGCCCATGAGAACGGCCCAGTCGAAGACGGTCTTGTGCGCGGCAATGGTGAGATACAGGAACCGGATCAGGGTGTCGACCGCGAACTGGTCGACCATGTTCGATGACGGGTTCGCCCGCACGAATGCTTCGAACCGGTCATAGATGCCGTCGACAGTCTCGGACCGGGTCGGGGCCAGGGCGGTGCCGATCGCCGCCGCGCAGGAGTTGATGTTCTCCTCCCACCGCGCGCAGTCCTGCTGCTCGGTCCGGACGATCTGCCGGAGATCGTGGTCCTTGACCCGATGGGCCAGGAAGTCGAGCATGCGCAGCCCGGATGTCTCCATCTCCGCCAGAATGCCCAGCTCGTAGATGAACAGGTCGCGCGTGGTGTCAATCGGCATGGGCTCTCCCTCATCTCGCCGCGGCGGTGCGGCCGCCTACCCGCCCGGCGGGCACCAAAACCGTTGACCGCCAATTCACAGGAGGGCGGAGCGCCGGGCCACCGATCACACACGCGAAAAGGCCGTCTCCGACTGGCGGAAACGGCCTTTGAACTGGGTGGAGCTGAGGGGATTTGAACCCCTGACCCCCTCGATGCGAACGAGGTGCGCTACCGGTCTGCGCCACAGCCCCTCCGCTGGCGTACCAGCGTCGGTCCCACCCGGCTTTTACCGGGCGGGCCGGCGACAAGGCTAACAGGTGAGCGCCCTCCCCCGCGAACCACCCCACCGGATGCGGAGGTCTTGGAGGGAAAAGGCCCCCAGAGGGGCCCAAACCTTCCAAGATCTCCAGCCGCAGCCGAACTAGGCGGGGGCGGGGGCGTAGGCGAGGTTCAGGACGCCGCTCTTGAACGTCTCGCTGCTGATCAGCCGTAGCGGGCAGGTGGGCGTCTCCTCGAACAGTCGCTGGCCGCTGCCGAGGGCGATCGGGTGCACCAGCAGGCGCAGTTCGTCCAGCAGCCCGTTGGCCAGCAGCCACCGGACCGTGGTGGGGCTGCCCGACATGGCGATCTCCCCGGCGGACTGTTCCTTGATCTCCCGCAGCCGCGCCGCGACCTGCTCCGGCCCGCCGGAGAGCAGGGTCGTGTTCCGCCAGGTCGCCTCGTTGAGCGTGTTCGACAGGACGTACTTCGGCACCGCGTTGATGAAGCCCGCGAAGCCGCCGTCGTCGCCGTCGGCCTTGTTCGGCCAGTACTCGGCCCATTCCTGGTACTGCTTGCGCCCCATCAGGAACGCCGTGGCCCGCTCCACACCGTGCCCGACCGCGGCGCCCATCTCGTCGTCGAAGTAGGGGAAGTGCCACTGGTCGGGCCGCTCCACGACACCGTCGAGCGAGATGAAGAAGTTCGACACGATCCTGGCCATGATCTGCTCCCTGTGCGTCGGTGCGGGCCGGCCCTGCGCCGGCCTTCACCAACCCGTCGAACGACCACCGCCGGCTTCGACAACCGGCGGCCAGAAATTTTCAGGCGCCGCGCCCGGACTGGTAGGGCCGGCCGCGCAGGCCGCCGGCCCGCCGGTAGGAGACCGAGCCGCCGCTCGCCGCCGGCGGCAGGTCGGCCGGCCGGTCCAGGCCCATCGCG
>NZ_JBSGJR010000157.1:0-12231 GCF_053605645.1 Micromonospora sp. NPDC003776 | reverse complement strand
GTCGCCCCGCGGCGCGTCGTGTCGGAGCCGGCGCCGCTCGCCGGTCGGGGTGGGCGCGCCGTCGGCGGCCAGCCCGATCGCGGCCAGGTACGCGGTGAGCTGCTCCTGGGCGACCCGCAGCGTGTGGGCGGCGGCCTCGGCGTGTTCGGTGGCGGCGGACAGCTCCGGCACCCCCATCGGGTTGGCCGACTCCTGGCGTACCCAGCGCAGCCGCTCGGTGGCCTGGCCGAACTTCTCCAGGGCCAGCGCGAGCGGGGCCAGGGGCAGTTCCTCGGCAGCGGCGCGGACCTGCGCGCCGATGTCCTCGACGATGGACACGGCCCGGCCTTTCAGAGGGTGGCGACGTAGAGCTGCGCCTGCTCGACCGCGGTCAGGGTGGCGGCGAGGCACTCCTCCAGCTCCTGGGCGGCCTGGGTCAGCGAGGCCTGGGCCGCCTCGACGGTCTCGTGCCCGCTGCCTTCCAACGCGCCGGCCAGGGTCTGCTGCGCCTCGGCCAGCTTCTCGCCGGCCGCCTGCACGGCTGTCTGCCCGTCACCTATCTGCTGGAGGGCGACATCGATGGCTGCCTTCAGCTCGGCGACGCTCGCCACGGGACCTCCTGGGGGCAAGGGAGATCTCCATTACAACCCATCCCGAGGGGTGGGCGAACATCCGCCCTCGCGGTGTTCCTGCCCTGCTGTCCGATTGTGCCGCTGAGGTGCGGGAAGAGTCGGCGCCGCCGGTCGCGGGGGGTCCCGCCGGTGAGACGGCCGGTCCCGTCGACGGACGGCGGTCAGCGGGGCAGCCGGCGCGGCCCGTACACCTCGGCGCCCAGCGCGCCCACCCGGGACCGCAGCTCCCGGTCGGCGGTGACCACCACCCGGCGCCGCTCCGGCGCCGCCGCCACCAGGTCGACGATGGTGTCGTCGCCGGAGCCCCGCGCGGCCACCACGGTGACCCCGGGCACCGCCGGCACGTCGCGCGCCGCGCCCTCCAGCACCAGCACCACCTCCACCGGTGGCGGCAGCTCCGGCGGTACGCCGGCCGTGCCGAGGGGCACCAGCGCGTCGCGCAGCCGGGCCGCGGCCCCGGCCCGGTCCCGCCACCAGCCGTCCGGGCGGGAGCCCACCACGTTCGCGCCGTCGACGATCAGCAGCGGTCTGCTCTCCATGGCCCCAGCCTGCCACCCGGGGCGGCCGACGCCCCCGCGCGCGGCCGCCGCGTTTGTCGCGCCGAGCGCCGGGTAGCCACCGCCGACCGTGCCGCGCCATGTCGCGCCCCGGCCGTGCCGACCGACTGCGGAGGACAGAGATGATGGGACCCGGTGACTTCGGCAACGACCCGTGGGACGAGTTCCTGGCCCGGTACTTCGGCCGGGGCGAGGGGGGACGCCGGCCGGCGCACCGGGTGGACATCACCCGGTTGATGACCGCGGACGCGCGGGAGATGCTCGCCGACGCGGCCCGCCGGGCGGCCCAGAAGCACAGCAACGACCTGGACACCGACCACCTGCTCTGGGCGGCGTTGCAACGCGAGCCGCTGCGCGATCTGGTACGCCGGGCCGGCGCCGACCCGGACGCGCTGGTCAACGCGCTGGGCGGACGGGGCGACGGGGCGCCACGGGGCGAGGTGCCGCCGAATCTGTCGCTCACCCCGGCGGCGAAGCGGGCGCTGCTCGACGCGCACCAGCTCTCCCGGGCGATGGGCGCGAACTACATCGGTCCCGAGCACATCCTGATGGCCCTGCCGCTCAACCCGGAGTCGCCGGCCGGGCGGATGCTCGCGGCCGGCCGGATCCAGCCCGAGTCGTTGCAGGCGGCCAGCGCCGAACGCGGCCCGATGACCGGCCCGAAGCCGGACCGGGGCACCCCCACCCTGGACCAGTACGGCCAGGACCTCACCGACCTGGCCCGGATGGACCAGATCGACCCGGTGATCGGCCGCGCCGACGAGATCGAGCAGGCTGTGGAGATCCTCTCCCGGCGGACCAAGAACAACCCGGTGCTGATCGGCGAGGCCGGGGTCGGCAAGACGGCCATCGTGGAGGGGCTGGCCGAGCGGATCTGCGACGGCGACGTGCCGCAGACGCTGATCGGCAAGCGGGTGATCCAACTCGACCTGGCCGGCCTGGTCGCCGGCACCCGTTACCGGGGCGACTTCGAGGAACGCCTGAAGAAGGTGATCGACGAGATCCGGGCCCACCGGGAGGAGCTGATCATCTTCCTGGACGAGATCCACACCCTGGTCGGCGCGGGTGGCGCCGGCAGCGAGGGCGGCATGGACGCGTCCAACATGCTCAAGCCCGCCCTGGCCCGCGGCGAGCTGCGGGTGATCGGCGCGACCACGCTGGACGAGTACCGGCGCAGCATCGAGAAGGACGCCGCCCTGGCCCGCCGGTTCCAGCCGGTGCTGATCCCCGAGCCCACCGTCGACGACACCATCGCGATCCTCCGCGGCCTGCGGGACCGCTACGAGGCCCACCACCAGGTCCGGTTCACCGACGAGGCCCTGGTGGCCGCCGCCGAGCTGTCCGACCGGTACGTCACCGACCGGTACCTGCCGGACAAGGCGATCGACCTGATCGACCAGGCCGGCGCCCGGGTCCGGTTGCGCACCCGCACCCCGGCCGCCGACGTGCGAGAGCTGGAGCAGCAGCTAGACGAGGTACGCCGGGACAAGGAGCAGGCCGTCTCCGACGAGCAGTACGAGCGGGCCTCCCAGCTGCGCGACCGCACCGCCGAGCTGGAGGAGCAGATCCGGCGCGCCCGCGGTGACGAGGGCCCCAACCAGGTGCCGGAGGTGGGGCCGAAGGAGATCGCCGAGGTGGTCTCCCGGGCCACCGGCATCCCGGTCAACCAGCTCACCGAGGAGGAACGCGACCGGCTGCTGCGCCTGGAGGGGCACCTGCACGAGAAGGTGGTCGGCCAGGACGAGGCGGTCAGCGCGGTCGCCGAGGCGGTGCGCCGCTCCCGTACCGGGCTGGCCGACCCGAACCGGCCGATGGGCAGCTTCCTCTTCCTGGGTCCCACCGGCGTCGGCAAGACGGAGCTGGCCCGCGCTCTCGCCGAGGCGCTCTTCGGCGAGGCGGACCGGATGGTCCGGGTGGACATGAGCGAGTTCCAGGAGCGGCACACGGTCAGCCGGCTGGTCGGCGCGCCGCCCGGATACGTCGGCTACGAGGAGGCCGGCCAGCTCACCGAGGCGGTCCGCCGCCGCCCGTACGCGGTGGTGCTGCTGGACGAGATCGAGAAGGCCCACCCGGACGTGTTCAACATCCTGCTCCAGGTGCTCGACGACGGCCGGCTCACCGACAGCCAGGGCCGTACGGTCAACTTCAAGAACACCGTACTGATCATGACGAGCAACCTGGGCTCGGAGCTGATCACCGGCACCCAGCGCACGGTCGGCTTCGCCACCGGCGAGCCCGGCCAGCAGGAGGCCAGTGAGCTGCGGGAACGCCTGATGCGGCGGCTGCAGGAGAACTTCCGGCCGGAGTTCATCAACCGGATCGACGAGGTGATCATCTTCCAGCGGCTGGAGGCCGAGCAGTTGCGCCAGATCACCGGGCTGCTGCTGGAGGAGACCCGGCGCCGGCTGCACGCGCAGGACATCCAGGTCGACTTCACCACCGCCGGCATCGACTGGCTCGCCGAGCACGGCTACCAGCCCGAGTTCGGCGCCCGGCCGCTGCGCCGGGTGATCCAGCGGGAGGTGGACAACCGGCTCTCCCGGATGCTGCTGGAGAACGAGATCTCCCCGGGCCAGAAGGTCGTCGTGGACGCGCGGGACGGCCAGCTCGCCATCGAGGTGGGCGCCGGCGACCGCGGCTACACGGCGGCGACGACGTCCCACCCGCGATGAGTCAGGACGGCCCAGCCCCGACCGAGCGGAGGGCGGAGATGACCGAACCGCAGGAGACCCGGGAGGACACCGAACGCAGCGAACCGATCGTCGCGCCCCCGACGGCGAACCCGTCCCGGGTCAAGGTGCCGCCCGAGGGCTTGAAGCAGCACACCGAAGAGGGTGAGGGCGACCGGACGCCGTCCGGGCCGCCGCCGGGAGAGGAGGCGTGATGGTACGCGAGGCGCGACTCGACCCCGAGGTCGAGGTGATCTGGGACGACTTCCACGCCGAGGTGAACGTCCCCTCCGAGCAGCTGCGCCAGTGGCTGCTGACCCGCGGCTCGGGGGAGGAGGCGTTCGGCCCGAACCCGGACCTCGACCTGCCCGAGCCGGGTCGGCAGATCCTGCACGTGCTCAGCAAGCGCAAGGTGGACCTCACCCCGGAGGACATCGAGGTGATGCGGGACGCCATCGAGCGGATCCGGGCGCTCACCGCGGAGAAGCCGCGCCGGGGCAACGCCGACGACGAGTGGCGGCACGCGCTGCTCGACCTCGGCCACGACGTGCTCATCGAACGCTGACGGACGGCACCAACGGCGGCACCCGGGGAGCCCGGGTGCCGCCCGCGTCCGTGCCGGTTACTCCGATTCCATGCTGGGCAGCTGCAGGCCGGCGGCGTCCGCGGCGGCCTGGCGGTCGGCGCGGGCGCGTTCCTCCCGGCTGAGCAGGTTGGCGTACTCGGTGATGTCCGCCGGTTCGGGCACCTCCGGCAGCCGGCGCAGGAAGGTCTCGACGTCGGTGGAGGCGGCGGTGTGCGCGGCGGCCGCCTGGCGCAGCAGCTCCCGCTGGTCGGCGGCGGGGTACAGATCAGTCATGTCGGCGTGATACCCGCGTTCAGGCGCTTCGCACCCCGCCGGCCGTCGCCGGCTGGGCGCCGAAGTCCGGGTGGCGCAGCAGCCAGGCCAGGTAGTCCGGATGGTTGGCCAGGGCGTCGGTGTACGCGGCCACCGCCGTCTCCAGCACCGTCTCGGCGACCCGGGCGGCCGGCGCGTCCGGATGCCAGCCGAGCAGCAGCCGCCAGCGCAGCGGCGCCCCGGCCAGCCGGCGGGTCAGCAGCCCGGCGACCGGGCGGAAGGTGGCCTGGCACAGCGCGATCGCCTCGCCCGCGTCGACCAGGTCCAGGCAGCCGCGCACGTCCGCCTCGTACAGCTTGCGCGGGGTGAATCCGGCGCGGGCGCAGGCGGCGGCGAAGCAGTCGCCGAAGCAGCCGTCGCCGGGCGCCGCCACCCACTGCTCGCGGCGCAGGTCCACCAGGTCGATCTCGTCGCGGCCGGCCATCGGGTGGCTCTGTCTCAACAGCACGAAGACCGGGTCGACGGCGACCTCCCGCCAGCTCAACCCGGACTCCGCCGACGGCGTGGCGTCACCGCACACCCCGGTGAGCGCGAAGTCGAGCCGGCCACCGGCCACCAGCTGGGCCAGCTCGTCCACCGACCAGGAGGCGTACGTGGTGATCTGGACCTCGGGCTGCTCGGCGGCGAGCCGGTGCACCAGCCGGCCCAGGATGGGGCTGTTCACCCCGCCGAACCGGTACCGCCGCAGCGGGTCGCCCGCGCCGGCCAGCCGGGCCGCCTCGTCCTGCAGCCCCTTCATCGCCGGCAGCAGCACCCGGGCCCGGTCCAGCACCAGCTCACCCAGGGGGGTGGGGCGGGCGCCCCGGCGGTCCCGCTCGAACAGCGACCCGCCGAGGGCCCGTTCGATGCGCTGGAGCTGGGCGGTCAGCGCCGGCTGGGCCAGGCCGAGGATGGAGGCGGCCTTGGTGACGCTTCCCGTCTCCGCGATCGCACAGACCACCCGCAGGTGTCGCAGCTCCAGATTCATACGGTGACGGTAGGACCACGAACCGGCGTGCGGAAGGGTCGTCTCGTCATCGGCGTATGCCGATCAGTCGATGCACTGGGCTCAGTGGCGGGGCGGGCGCCCCAGGTCCGACAGGTGGGTACGTCGGCCGGTCACCGCGTCCCGGACCTTGTCCAGCACGCCGACCGCCGGCTCCACGATCTTGTTCCAGGGTGGGGTGGCCGGGGTGCCCGGGTGCGGCCGGGTCGGTGCCGCCTCCTCGGCGATCTCCCACCGGTTGCCCAGCCGGATCAGCTCGGCGTCCGTCGCCACCTCGCGCAGCGGGGTGATCAGCGCGGCGACCCGACTGACGTGCCGGGTCACCCGGTCGGCGACGTCGGCGAGCGCCGCCTCGTCGGCCCCCGACAGTCCCTTCAGGGCGGTCAGCAGCGCGGCGTCCGCCTCGATCTCCCGGTCCACCAGCTCGGCGCTCTCCGGCACGGCGGCCCGCGCGGCCGGGAAGAGGTACTGCTCCTCGGCGGAGAGGTGCCGGGACACCGCGGCGGTGAGCACGTCGAGCACCTCCTGCCGGCGCTCGGCCGGTAGGCCCGCGTCGGTGACCTGCTCGGCCAGGCCGAGCAGCGCCCGGTGCTCCCGGTCCACGATGTCGGCCAGGCTCCGCCCGCCCGGCCGGTACGCGTCGTCGGCGGCGGGCGGCAGCGGGGGCAGGGGAACGGTCATGGCGACCTCCTCGGCGGGAACCGTCCAGGGCCGTCCGGTCGCGGCGGGTCCGCCGTGCCGCGACCCCGGGCAGCCGATCGACGGGTGTGGTGGTCCGGGACGGTGCGGCGGTACCCGTCCGCGCGATCCGCGAAACCGCGCCGGGGCGGGGGCGGGCCGGTCCTCCGGGCGGGCTGGTATGAAGAAGCGATGACGAGCGACCCCGCCTCCGCCCGACCGGACCCCGCCGACGAGGTCGTGGACCTCTGCCGTGACCTGCTGCGCATCGACACCACCAACACCGGCGACAACGACACCAGCGTCGGGGAGCGCCGCGCGGCGGAGTACGTCGCGGCCAAGCTCGCCGAGGTCGGCGTCGACGCCGAGATCCACGAGTCGGCCCCCGGCCGGGCCAACGTGGTCGCCCGCATCCCGGGCACCGACCCCGCCCGGGACGCGCTGCTGGTGCACGGCCACCTCGACGTGGTGCCCGCCGACCCCGACGAGTGGTCGGTGCACCCGTTCTCCGGGGAGCTGCGCGACGGTTACCTGTGGGGCCGTGGCGCGATCGACATGAAGGACTTCGACGCGATGGTGCTGGCCGTGGTCCGCGGCTGGCAGCGCGCCGGCGTCCGCCCGCCCCGCGACATCGTGCTCGCGTTCACCGCCGACGAGGAGGCCGGCAGCGACTACGGCGCGCGCTTCCTGGCGGAGCGGCACCGGCACCTCTTCGACGGCTGCACCGAGGCGGTCGGCGAGGTGGGCGGCTTCTCGTACTCGGTCAACGAGGCCACCCGGCTCTACCTCATCGAGACCGCCGAGAAGGGGATCGACTGGCTGCGGCTGCACGCCAAGGGCCGCCCCGGCCACGGTTCCTTCATCCACGACGACAACGCGGTCACCGCGCTGGCCGAGGCGGTGGCCCGGATCGGGCGGCACCGCTTCCCGGTGACGATCACCGCCACCGTGCGCGCCTTCCTGGCGGAGGTCTCCGACGTCCTCGGCATCGAGATCGACCCGGACGACCCGGAGACCGCGATCGCCAAGCTGGGGCCCATCGCCAACATCGTCGGCGCCACCATCCGCAGCACCGCCAACCCGACCCGGCTCAACGCCGGCTACAAGGACAACGTCATCCCCGGGCGGGCCACCGCCACCATCGACTGTCGCAGCCTTCCGGGGCAGTCGGAGCTGTTGGAGCGGCAGCTGCGCGAGCTGGTCGGTCCGGACATCGACATCGAGTACGTCCAGCGCCAGCCGGCCCTGGAGACCACCTTCGACGGCGACCTGGTCGCCGCGATGTCCGCGGCGCTGCGCGCCGAGGACCCGGGCGCCCGCCCGGTGCCGTACATGCTCTCCGGCGGCACCGACGCCAAGGCGTTCGCCCCGCTCGGCATCCGCTGCTTCGGCTTCGCGCCCCTGCGGCTGCCCGCCGACCTCAATTTCTCCGGCCTGTTCCATGGCATCGACGAGCGGGTACCGGTGGACGGACTACAGTTCGGCGTGCGGGTGCTCGACCGGTTTCTCCGCAACTGCTAACCGTGTCCGTCGCGTCACCCGTCGGCGCGGAATCTCCCCCATCGGAAGGGACTGCCTCACATGACCGACCAGCACGGTGAGCTGGACGCCGCCCTCGAGCGGGTGATCGACGCGGCCCGTGCCCATCTGGCCGCCGTCCGCGCCGCTCAGGGCCGGATCGACGACGACGCCGTCTGGCAGGCGTACGTCGCGTTGAACAACGCCTCCTTCGCCTACGACGAGCAGCTGCTCGACGCCTTCGGCGAGGTGACCCCCTGGGACGTCGAGTCGATCGACCCGGACGAGGCCGACGAGCGCTTCGGCGCCGTCGAGGGGGTCGAGGCCACCGACCCGCACCCGCGGGTCATCTCGGTGCGGCAGCGCCGCGACTACCGGGTGCCGAGCGTCTCCGCCCTGATCCGGGCGGCCGAGGCGGCCCGCCGCGAGGGCACCCCGGAGGAGGATGAGCCGGCCCCGGTCGAGGGCGTCGGCGAGGCGGTGCTGGAGCTGCTGCAGAGCGGCGACGGCTCGCTCAGCGCGCTGGACGTGCCCGAGCTGGAGCCGCTCGACGGCGTGGTCATGGTCAGCGAGGTCGGCACCCCGGTCGACCTCGAGTCGTTCGACGACGACGACCCGGTGGGCCCGTTCCAGCCGGCCGCCGACGACCGGCTGGTCGGCCGGCTCGACGAGCACCCGTTCCTCGAGCTCGACGAGGAGCACGACCACGACCACGCCCACTAGCGCGTGACGCCCCCGGGGCCCGACCGTGCGGTACCGGCCTCGGGGGTGCCGTCGTCCCGGGGTGCGCCCTCAGTACGACAGGCCCGGCTGCGGCTGGTTCACCCGGCGACGGCGCAGCATCACCTGCCGCGTCCCGTCCCGGTACAGCCGCACCCGGGCCAGCTCCCATCCGGAGAACTCCGCCTGGATCGCCAGCTGCGCCGCGGCGGTCAACCGGTCGACATTCGCGGGCAACCGCAGCGGCGCGTATTCGTAGTCCATGGCTCCTATGCTGCCCAGCCCGAAAGCCCGGCGCCACCCCCGGACGGTGAGCTAAATCGCGTGTCGGGCGGCGGCCCGATCAGCCGTCCCGTTCCGGATAGCCGACCGGCACCGCCGAGACGTCGTCCAGGGCGGTGACGATCTCCTCCGGCAGCGTCATCCGCTCCACCTGCAGGGCGCCGAGCAGCTGCCCCACGGTGCGGGCGCCGAGGATCGGCGCGGTCACCCCCGGCCGGTCCCGGATCCAGGCCAGGGCCACCTCCATGGGCGACACGCCCAGCCCGCCGGCGGCGGTGGCGACCGCCTCCACGATGCTGGAGCAGCGCGGCTCCAGGTACGGGGTGACGAACCGCTCGAAATGCGGCGAGGCGGCCCGGGAGTCCGCCGGGCGGCCGTTGCGGTACTTGCCGGTGAGCACCCCGCGGCCCAGCGGCGACCAGGGCAGCACCCCCAGCCCGAGCGCCTCGCAGGCGGGCAGCACCTCGCGCTCCACCCCCCGCTCCAGCAGCGAGTACTCCACCTGGGCGGCGACCACCGGGGCGCGGCCCGGCCAGGCGGCCTGCCAGGCGGCGGCGCGGGCGGTCTGCCAGCCGGAGAAGTTCGACACCCCCACGTACCGGGCCTTGCCGCTGGACACCGCGTGATCCAGGGCGGACAGGGTCTCCTCGAGCGGGGTGTCGGGGTCGTACCCGTGCACCTGCCAGAGGTCGACGTGGTCGGTGCCGAGCCGGCGCAGCGAGGCCTCCAGGGTGCGCAGCAGGTGGCCGCGGGAGTTGTCCCGGCGGCGGCCGCTGCCCGGCCGTAGCCCCGCCTTGGTGGCGATGAGCAGCTCGTCGCGGGGGACCAGGCCGCCCAGCAGCGAGCCGATCACCGACTCGGCGTCGCCGTCGGCGTACACGTCGGCGGTGTCCACCAGGTTGCCGCCCGCGTCGAGGTAGCTCTTCAGCTGGGCGGCCGCGTCGTCGGCGTCGGTGTCCCGTCCCCAGGTCATGGTGCCGAGCGCGAGCCGCGAAACCGCCAGCCCGCTTCGGCCGAGCGGTCGCTGTTGCATGCGTGAACCTTATTTCGAACCTGCCGTCCCGGACATCCTCGCCCGGAGTCAACTTCCTGCTCCACCCTCCCGGCCGGGTGCGACGGTTCGGGGTGAGCCGGTGATCGGCTCCGCTACCCGCATTGCGTAACCTGATGCGACCTGTGGTGCGGATGGTGGGAGGACCAGTGCGACTCGGGCTCAGCCTCGGATACCAGACGGCGTGGAGCACGCCGGCCGACCACCTGGCTCTGGCCCAGGAGGCGGATCGGCTCGGCTACTCGGTGGTGTGGGCCGCGGAGGCCTACGGCTCCGACTCGCCGAGCATGCTGGCCTGGATGGCCGGCCAGACCGAGCGGATCGACGTGGGCAGCGCCGTCATGCAGATCCCGGCCCGTACCCCGGCGATGACCGCGATGACGGCGGCGACCATCGACGCCCTCTCCGGCGGCCGGTTCCGGCTCGGCCTCGGCGTCTCCGGCCCGCAGGTCTCCGAGGGCTGGCACGGCGTCCGGTTCGCCAAGCCCCTGGCCCGGACCCGGGAGTACGTGGACATCGTGAAGCTGGCGGTCGCCCGCAAGGAGGTGGCGTACGCCGGCGAGCACTACACCCTGCCGCTGCCCGACGGACCGGGCAAGGCGCTGCGGCTGGGCTTCCACCCGCCGCGCGACCACATCCCGATCTACCTGGCCGCGGTCGGCCTCAGGAACCTGGAGCTGGCCGGCGAGATCGCCGATGGCTGGCTGGCCGTCTTCTACGCCCCGGAGTTCGCCGAGGAGCAGCTCGCCTCGGTGCGCGCCGGGCGGGCGAAGGTCGGCAAGGAGCTGGCCGGCTTCGACGTGGTCCCGTCGGTGCCGGTGGTGGTCGGTGACGACATCGCCAGCTGCGCCGAGCTGGTCCGCTGGTACGCCGCCCTGTACGTCGGGGGGATGGGCAGCCGGCAGCAGAACTTCTACAACCAGCTCGCCACCCGGATGGGCTACGGCGACGCCGCCCGTGAGGTCCAGGACCTCTACCTGGCCAAGCGGCAGCGCGACGCGGCCGCCGCGGTGCCGATGGAGTTCATCGACCGCACCTCGCTGCTCGGCCCGAAGGAGCGCATCGCCGAGCGGATGCGGGAGTACGCTGCCGCCGGCGTGACCACCCTGTCGGTGACGCTCTTCGTCGCCGACCGGGACAGCGGCGTGCAGACCCTGCGTACCGTCGCCGAGGCCCTCGACCTGTCCGGAGTCGGCGAGTGACCTGGGTCGAGGCCATCGTCCTGGGCATCGTCCAGGGGCTCACGGAATTCCTGCCCGTCTCCTCCTCCGGGCACCTGCGGATCACCTCGGCGATCTTCTTCGGCCGGGACGCCGGCGCCTCCTTCACCGCGGTGACCCAGCTCGGCACCGAGGCGGCGGTGCTCATCTACTTCTTCAAGGACATCTGGCGGATCATCCGCACCTGGTTCCTCGGGCTGGTCGACCGGTCGGTCCGGTCCAGCCTCGACTACCGGATGGGTTGGTACGTCATCGTCGGCACCATCCCGATCGGCGTCCTGGGTCTGCTCTTCAAGGACGCCATCCGCGACACGGCCCGAAACCTGTACCTGATCTCCTTCACGCTGATCTTCTTCGCGCTGGTGCTGGCCTTCGCCGAGTACTGGGGGCGGCAGACCCGCACGCTGGAGAACTTCCGGATGCGCGACGGCATCGTCATGGGCTTCGCGCAGGCCATGGCGCTGATCCCCGGGGTGTCCCGCTCCGGCGGCACCCTCACCTTCGGACTGCTGCTCAACCTCACCCGGGAGACCGCGGCGCGGTACTCGTTCCTGCTGGCCATCCCGGCCGTGGTGCTGTCCGGCGTGTTCAGCCTCGGTGACGTCTTCGAACCGGCGGAGCCGGGCACCGCCGCGCCGACCGTGGCCCAGATGGTCGTCGCCACGGTGATCGCCTTCGCCATCGGCTACGCGGCCATTGCCTGGCTGCTGCGCTACGTCGCCCACCACACCCTGTACCTCTTCGTGCTGTACCGGGTGGCGCTCGGCACCCTGGTGCTGTGCCTGCTGCTCACCGGCACGATCAGCGCCACCTGAGCCGCTCCGGATATGCCGCTGGCCGGCACCCTCTCGGGGTGCCGGCCAGCGTGTTGTTTCTGTGTGTGTCAGCTGTTCCAGTGCTGGGCGACGAGGTCGGCGGCCTGCTGCTCCCACTGCGCGTACGCGTCCGGGTAGGCCGAGACCTGCACGGTCTGCGCGGCCTGGGTCAGCGGCATGTCCTGCCACCCGTCGACCTGCTTCAGACCCTTCTCAAACGCCAGGGT
>NZ_JBSGJR010000156.1:0-12263 GCF_053605645.1 Micromonospora sp. NPDC003776 | reverse complement strand
GCGGTGGGCGCCGCCGGGGCCGGGACGATCAGTGGTGGGTCACTTCCAGGACCAGTCCTGGAAGTACATGAAGTTCATCGGGTCCTGCGGCTCGACTCCCTGCAGGCCGGAGCGGTACGCCGAGACCTGGAACACCGGGTTCGGCATCCAGAGCACCGGCAGGTCCTTGGCGAGAAAGTCGTTGTACGCCTTGAGCGCGCTCTCGTCGCCGGAGAACTGGGTGGCCTCGATGAGCTTGTCGGCCTCGGGGTTGCTGTAGCTGCCCAGGTTCACCGGGGCGCCGGTGGCGAAGAGCCGCTCACCGCTGGCGAAGGCCGGGTAGTACCAGCTGCCCTGCGAGCCGAAGAAGGACATGTCCCAGGAGCAGGTGGCGTCCGCCGGCTTGCAGGCCGGGGTGACGGCGACCGAGTCGGGCACCTCCTTGATGGTCAGCTGGATGCCGAGCTTGGCCATCTGCGACTTGATCTCGGCGAACATCTTGGTGGTGGCGGCGAAGCCGGTCTGGCTGGTGACGGTGAACTTCAGCGGCGTACCGGCGGCGATGCCGTCGCCGCACTGGTTCGGCCCGCTGCCGGGCGTCTGGCAGGTGGTCTGCCCGTCCGGGGTGACCTTCCAGCCGTGGCTCTCCAGCAGTTCCTTCGCCTTGGCCGGGTCGAACGAGTAGGCGCAGCCGGCGGCGTCGGTGCCGTTGGTGCCCGGCTTGGCCGGCACCGGGCCGCAGGTGGGCGCGGCCGTGCCGGACCAGATCACCTTGCTGATCGTCGGCTGGTCGATGAGCATCTGCAGCGACTGCCGCAGGTACGGCTGCTGGAACAGCACGCCGGTCTTCGGGTTGTTGAAGTTCAGCTGCAGGTAGGTGACGGACCAGCCGTACCAGGGCGAGACCGTGAACCCCTTGGACGTGAGGTAGTCCTTCTGGGAGAGGTTGGCCGCCGGTACGTATCCGTAGTCGATGTCACCGGCGCGCAGCACGTTGAACTCGGCGTCGTCGCTGGTGAACGGCCGCAGCACGACCTTGCTCAGCTTCGGCTTGTCGGTGCCGGAGTAGTTCGGCTGGGCGGCGAGGGTGACCTCCCCGTTCGGCACGTACTTCGCGAGCTTCCAGGGGCCGCTGGTGACCTTCCACAGCTCGTTGGAGTCGTACGTCTTGGGGTCCTTGGCGGCGGCGGTGAGGAAGGCGAAGACCTTCTTCGCGCCCTCCGGCGTGCTGGCCAGGTTGCTCACGGCCGCGGTGGCGGAGTCCTTGTCCCAGGCGTGCTCCGGCATCGGGGTGATCTTGTTGAGCTGGTTGTCCACGAACCAGGCGGTGTTGTAGACCTTCGTGGTGGTGATGGAGAAGGTCTTGTCGTCCTTCACCGACCACTGGGCGATGTTGTCCGGCAGGCCGCCGGCCCGGTAGGACGCCCACTTGTCCTTGTTCGCGGTGACCAGGTCGTACCAGAACTGGATGTCCTTGGTGGTGACGGGCTTGCCGTCGGACCAGGTGTTGTCCTTCAGGGTGATGGTGAGGGTCTTGCCGCCGTTGCTGACCACCGGCGGCTCGGCCATCGAGCGCTGCGGGTCGATGTTGTACTGCGCCGTCCCGTCCAGCTTGTACTGGTACAGCGACCGGTAGAGCGCCTGGCCGAAGATCGCGTTCTCGCCCTGGGTGAAGCCGGGGGCCGAGATCGGCAGGATCCAGTTGGGGGTACGGAAGGCGACGGTCACCGTGTCCTTGCCCTGACTCGCGCCGCCCTTCGACGAACCGCTGCCGCCACCGCAGGCGACCAGGCCGGCCCCGAGGGCGACCGCGCCGGCTACCGCGATCGCGCCACGCATGGCGCGCCGGGGAAATCTGCTCCTCATGAATCTCCTCGCTTGATCTGCACGGGCCCGCGTCTCCGGGCGCCGGCGGCGCTGCGCGCGTCCCGCCGCCTGGTGCTGCTCCTCGTCGTCGACGCGGAGAATGTATCCGCGCCGAAGTGATCAGTCAACGAAAATTAACCTCTTTGTTCGGGGACTTCGGTCAGGGTACGATCAAAGTCGGCGAAGCATCGAACGATGCTCTTCGCGGCACTCCGGAGCGCACCCGGGCTTTGGCACTGCGACACACTGGGGCGGCGCCGGAGGACCGCCCGAACGAGGAGAGACATCTTGGAACCACCGATCTCCGCCACCCTGCGCGACCAGACGCTCAGCCTGCTGGCCAGCGGCGCGGCCACCTCGCGCGCCGACCTGATCGAGGCGTTGCAGGTCGCCCCCTCGACCGTCACCACGGTGGTGCGCCGGCTGCTGGAGGAGGGCGTCATCCTGGAGGAGGGGGTGGGCCGCTCCACCGGCGGGCGGCGACCCCGGATCCTGCGCCTGCGGGAGACCAAGGGGGTCCTCGCCGTCGCGGAGCTGGGCGGCCGGCACGCCCGGGTGGGACTGTGCGCCCCCGGCGGAGCGCTGCACACCACCGAGGAGGTGGCGATCGACATCGCCGCCGGGCCCAAGGAGGTCCTCGAGGTCGTCGCGGCGGCCTTCGCGCGGCTCCAGGCGGCCACCGCGCCCGGCCAGGCACTGCTCGGGGTCGGCGTCGCCCTGCCGGGCCCGGTCGAGTTCCCCGGCGGTCGGGTGGTCGGCCCGGCCCGGATGCCCGGCTGGAGCGGCGTCGACGCCGAGGCCCTCCTCGCCGAACGGTTCCAGGTGCCGGTGGTCGTCGAGAACGACGCCAAGGCGGCGGCGATCGGCGAGTACGTCACCCGGGGCCGGGAGTCCGGCGACATGATCTACGTCAAAGCCGGCACCGGTATCGGCGCCTGCCTGGTCAGCGACGGTCAGGTCTTCCGCGGCGGCCGCGGCCTCAGCGGCGACGTCACCCACGTACGGGTCGAGGACAGCGGCGAGCGGACGTGTTCCTGTGGCAGCCGGGGCTGCCTGGAGACCGTCGCGAGCGGTGCGGCCCTGGCCCGCGAGCTGGCCGAGCAGGGTTCGTCGGCGACCACCGTCCGGGACATCATGGCGGCGGTCAGCGACGCCGACCCGACCGTGGTCACCATGGTGCGCCACGCCGGCCGGTTGCTCGGGGTGGCGCTGTCCGGCCTGGTCAACTTCCTCAACCCCGACGCCGTCGTCATCGGCGGCGCACTGTCCAGCCTCGACGTGTACGTGGCCGCCACCCGCGGAATGCTCTACGAGCGCTGCCTACCGTCCATGACCCAGTCCCTGACCATCGAAGCCAGCGTCGCGGGCCCGGATGCGGCCTTGGTCGGCCTCGGGCACCTGCTGCGCACGACGGCCGACGTACGACCCTCCTGAGGAGCCACCACCCGTGCCCCGTCCCCTCCGGATCGCCATCGGCGGCATCCACATCGAATCCAGCACGTTCTCGCCCCACCTGAGCACCGCCCACGACTTCGAGGTCACCCGGGGCGACGCGCTGCTGGCGCGCTACGACTGGCTCTCCCCCGCCCAGCCCTGGGCCGTCGACGTCGAGTGGATCCCGCTCGTGCACGCCCGCGCCCTGCCCGGCGGAGCGGTGGACCCGGAGACGTACCAGGGGTGGGCCGCAGAGATCGTGGCGAAGCTGGGCGCCGCCGGCCCGCTGGACGGCATGCTGCTGGACATCCACGGCGCGATGAGCGTCGTCGGACACGACGACGCGGAAGGTGACCTGGTCACCGCCATCCGGTCGGTGATCGGGCCGGAGCCGTTCATCTCCGCGGCCATGGATCTGCACGGCAACGTCTCGCCGGTGCTCTTCGCCGCCTGCGATCTGCTCACCTGCTACCGCACCGCCCCGCACGTCGACGTGTGGGAGACCCGGGAGCGCGCCGCCCGGAACCTGGTCGAGGCACTGCGCCGACAGCAGCGCCCGCACAAGGCGCTGGTGCACGTGCCGATCCTGCTGCCGGGCGAGATGACCAGCACCCGCGAGGAGCCGGCCCAGGGCCTCTACGCGCGGATCCCCGAGATCGAGGCCCGGGACGGCGTCGTCGACGCGGCGATCTGGATCGGGTTCGCCTGGGCCGACCAGCCGCGCTGCCGCGGCGCGGTCGTCGTCACCGGCACCGACCCCACCGCCACCGCCGAGGCGGCCCGGGAGCTCGGCGCGCACTTCTGGGCGGCCCGCGACGAGTTCGCCTTCGTGGCGCCCACCGGTTCGATGGACGAGTGCCTCGACGCCGCCCTGGCGGCGGTCGCCGATCCGGCCCGCCGGCCGTTCTTCATCAGCGACTCGGGCGACAACCCCGGCGCCGGCGGCGCCGACGACGTCACCTTCGCCCTCGAACGGATGCTGGCCCGGCCCGAGATCCGCGACGGCTCGCGCCGCGCCGTGTTCGCCTCGCTGGTCGACCCGCAGGCCGTGGCGCAGATCGCCGACTTGCCGCTCGGGTCACCCGTGCAGGTCACCGTCGGTGGACGGATCGACGCCCGGGACCCGGGCCCGCTCCCCCTCGACGGGACGCTGGAGGCGGTCGCCGACGATCCCGACGGCGGGCGGTGCGTCAGCGTACGGGTCGGCGGGCTGAGCGTCTTCGTCACGTCCCGGCGGATGCAGTACCGCCTGCTGGAGTCGTACGCGCGGCTGGGTGTCGCGGTCGACGCGGTGGATCTCGTGGTGGTGAAAATCGGCTATCTCGAGCCCGAACTGTTCGACGCGGCCGGCGACTGGCTGCTCGCGCTGACCCCGGGCGGCGTCGACCAGGACCTCGCCCGGCTGCCGTACCGGAAGGTGGCGCGGCCGGTGTTCCCCCTGGACCGCGACTTCGCCGCGGACCTCACCGTGGTGGCCGGGTGATCGCGTGACGCAGCCCGAAGACCGGTGCGTCCTCGCCGTCGACGTCGGCGGCACGACCATCAAGGGGGCGGTGGTCGGCGAGGACGGCCGGTTCCGGCGGTCGCTGGTCGTGCCGTCCCGGGCCGACGACGACCCCGTCGCGGCGGTCCGGTCCCTGTGCCTGCAGTTGCGCGACGAGGCGCTGGCCCTCGGCGCCGCGCCCACCGCGATCGGCGTGGTCACGCCGGGGCTCGTCGACGAGGTCGACGGGGTCGTGCGGTACGCCGCCAACCTCCGCTTCCGCGACGTGCCGCTGCGCGCCCTCGTCGGGGGCGACCTCGGGCTGCCGGTCGCGGTCGGGCACGACGCCCGGGCGGCCGGCGTCGCCGAGGCGGTGGCCGGAGCGGCCGGCGGGCTGGACAACTTCCTGCTGCTCCCGCTCGGCACCGGCATCGCCGCGGCGGTGGTGGTGCACGGCGCGCCGGTGGCCGGCGCGACCCGCGCGGCCGGCGAGGTCGGCCACATGCCGGTCTACCCGGGCGGGGAGCCGTGCAGTTGCGGGCAGCAGGGCTGCCTGGAGGTGTACGCCTCGGCGGGTGGTCTGGCCCGCCGCTACGCCCGTCTCGGCGGGACACCGGGGCTGGACAGCCGGGCCATCGCCGACGCCGTGGCCACCGACCCGGTGGCCCGCGCCGTCTGGGACGACGCGACGCAGGCGCTGGGGACCGCGCTGGCCACGCTCACGCTGACCCTCGACCCGGCCCGCATCGTCCTCGGCGGTGGGCTGGCCGACGCGGGTGCGCTCTTCTTCGACCCGGTACGCGACGCCCTCCGCGCGGCGCTCGCCTGGCGGACCCCACCCCCGGTCCTCCGCTCCGCCTTCGGCGCCCAGGCCGCCCAGGTCGGCGCGGCCATCCTGGCCCGGCGGGAGGCCGGCCTGCCCGTGCCGGCCGGCTGGGGCGCACCCGAGATGGTGCTGCCCGTGGCGTGACGGCGACGCCAACCGGGCGTCGCGCTCCCGGACATCGCACTATCGGCGCAGCATGGGCAGCACCTCGCCGCCGAGCAGCGCCACCCCGCGTCGGTCCTCGAGCCCGTGCGGGGTGCCGAACTCGACCCGCCGCACGCCGGCGTCGACGAGGGCCTGCGCCTGGGCGGCCACCTGCTCGGGGGTGCCGGAGAAGGCGAACAGGTCGAGCACGTCGTCGGGCACGAGGCGGCCGGCCGCCTCGTGGTGACCGGCGTCGACGAGCGCTTTCACCCGGTCCAGCAGATCGTTCGGCAGCTCGACCGTGGGGTCGAGGTCGGCGACGACCGCCAGGTACATGGCCACCTCGGTGCGCGCCCTGGCCCGGGCGGCCGGGCCGTCACGGTCGACGACGGTGACCGCGCCGAACACGATCCCGACGTCGTCGACCCGGCGGCCGGCCCGCTCGGCGCCGACCCGTACCCGGTCCCGGATGACGGGGACCATGGCGGGGTTGGCGCTGCCACCGACCTTGATCTCGTCGGCGATCCGGCCGGCGAGCGCGGCGCCTTTCGGGCCCCAGGCGCCGATCAGCAGGGGCGGATCGGGGCGATGGACCCGGTAGCGTAGGACGGTGTCCGGCGCGAGGCGGAACACCTGCCCGTCGAAGCCGGCGGTGTCGCCACGCAGCAGCCGGTAGACGACCTGCGCCGCCTCGTCGAGCGTGGCCAGCGGCCGGGGCTGGTCGATGCCGACGGCGCCCAGCCAGGTGCCGCGCGCGAGACCGAGGTACGCGCGGCCGTGGGAGGCCAGGTCAAGCGCGGCGACCTGGCCGGCGATCTCGTAAGGGGCCATCGAGTAGGGGTTCAGGCAGGCCGCGCCGAGCCGCACGCGTTCGGTCGCGGCGGCCATCTCCAGCAGCGGGAAGATCGGCGGCTGGTACATCAGGTCGCTGAACACGGTCAGCACGTCGAAGCCGGCCTGCTCCGCGCTGCGCGCCAGCCGGCCGTAGTCGCCGGCCCGCTTGTCGCTCTGCAGGCCCAAGCCGAACTCTGCTGCGCTCACGTCTCTCCTCGGCTCGACAGTCAGGTCAGGTCGGCGGAGTTCATCCGACGCCGGCAGGTGCGCTCCACCCGCATGATCAACCGCTCCTCGGGATCCGGACAGGCGAACAGCGAGTCCTGAGCCAGCCAGTCCCCGGCGGCGAGGTCCCGCTGCTTGGCCGCGAGGAAGGGCAGCACCGACGCCAGGGCGTACACGCAGAAGTGCCGGCCCTCGGGCAGCCGGAGGTGGGCGCTGTTGGTGACCTCGAACCAGTCGCCGACCTGCATCCCGCACACCGAGCGGCCCTCGATCCGGTCCACGTGGACCCGCAGGTCGTAGAGCTCCATGTCCCCGTCGGGCCCGGTGTCCGGCTCGTCGTCGGCCATCTCGCTTCCCCTCTCGCTGTGCCGAGGCTCAGGGCGTCGGCGGGTTGATGGCCACCACGATCTCGGTGGCCGTGTCCGAGGTGTTGCGGTAGCGGTGCGGCTGGCGCGAATCGAGGGTGATGCTCTCGCCGGCGACGACGGTGTACGTCGCCCGGCCGACCTCGACGGTCAGCGTGCCCGCCACCACGAACGCGCACTCCAGGGACGGGTGGCTCCACAACTCCGCGCTGGAGACCTCGCCGGGGGCGAGGGTGGCGTGCAGCACCTCGAGCTGGCCGTTGCCGGGCGTGAGGCGCTCGTACCGGATCTGCCCCTTCGGCGCTCCGAGGGTGGTCCGCTCTCCCGGCCGGCTGAGCCAGACCGACGGCGGTGCGGGGTCCGCGAAGAGCGAGGCGACCGACTCGCCGAACACCGTGGCGAGCCGGCGCATGGTCGCGAGGCTGGGCTCGGTCACGCCCCGCTCGATCTGGCTGAGCAGCGTCGCGGACACGCCGGCCTCGGCGGCCAGCGTACGCAGGCTCAGGCCGCGCGCGGTCCGCAGCTCGTGCAACCGGTCCCCGATCACCCCGGCGCCCCTCCCCCGTTTTCGCGGTACGCGCATGCAGGCTCACTGCATGCCTGGCACTGCACGGTAGGTGCCCCTCGACCTCGCGTCAACCAGGCGATTCCAGTAGATCCACGGGTCTTGACGAGGGCACCGGGGAGGCCTAGCGTCGCGGCTCAACGTGCAGTAGCGCTGCACAGGCGGCTGACGGCGGCCGAACCGCCGCTCAGACTTTCAGGAGAGTCATGGCATCGCTCGATCCCCCCGAGCAGGCCCCGGCACGCCGATCCACGGTCCACCGGTGGCTACTCGTGATCCCGTTCATCTGGCAGGTCGCCCTGGTGCCGGTCGTCAACGACGTCACGCTGGCGCCGCTGCACATCCCGTTCCCGATGCTCTGGCAGATGCTCGGGATCGTCGCCACGACGATCATCATCGGCCTGGTCTTCCGGCTCGATCGGACCGCCGGGGTCGACGACGAGGAGCAGCGGTTCGCGGCGGCGACCGAACCGAAAGCGGGTGAGCAGGCATGACTCTCGCAATCGTGCTGGTCATCGTGGTGAGCACGGTGGTCGGCGCCGTCGGGTACGGCCGGCGGACCGCGCGCGCCGCCACCGTCACGGAATGGGCCGTCGGCGGCCGTCGGCTCAGCACGCTCGTCTTCTGGTTCATCAACGCCGGCGAGGTGTACACCACCTTCGCGGTGCTCGGCATCTCCGGCTACGCGTGGGCGCTCGGCGCCCCGGCGTACCTGGCCTTCTGCTCGGTGTCACTCAGCTACGCGCTCGGCTACTGGCTGATGCCCAAGATCTGGCGCGCCGGCCGCAAACACGGGCTGATCACGCAGGGCGACTTCTTCGCCGCCCGGTTCGACGCCCCGTGGCTCGGCGTGGTCGCCGGTGTCGTCGGCATCGCCGCCCTCGTCGTGTACGTGCAGATCCAGCTGGTCAGCCTCAGTCTCATCGTGCAGCTGGCCCTGGGCCGCACGCTGTCCACCACCGCAGCGGTGATCATCGCAGCGGTGGTGATGCTCGCCTTCGTCTACCTGGCGGGCTTGCGCTCCGCCGCCGTCGCCGCGGCGGTCAAGGACATCCTGATGGTCCTCGTCGTCGTGCTGCTCTCCGCGACGGTGGCGGCGAAGGTCGGCGCCGCGTCCCTGTTCGACGTGTTCAAGCTCGCCGAGCAGACCCACCCCGGCATCGGCAAGCTGCCCGGCGTCGACCCCACCTCACCCACCGGGCCGATCTGGCTGATGACGTCAGCGCTGAACGTCGCCCTCGGCAACTGGGTGTTTCCGCACCTGTTCCAGATGTCCTACGCGGCCAAGAGCGGCCAGGCGATCCGCCGCAACGCGGTCTGGCAGCCGTTGTACTCGCTCGCCTACTTCTTCATCATCCTGCTGGGCTTCGCCGCGCTGGTGGCCGGCACCAAGCCGGCTGACGGCAACATGAACGCGGCCCTGTTGCAGTTCGTCACCGACCGGTATCCGGCGTGGGTGATCGGCCTCGTCGCCGGGACCGGCTTCCTGCTCGCTCTGGCCCCGGGCTCGGTCCTGCTGCTGACCTCCGGTTCCGTGTTCACCCGCAACGTCGTGGCGCCGTTGCGCAGGAACCTCAACGAGCGTACGGCCCTGTTGCTGTCCAGGATCTCGATGATCGGCTTCGCGGCCATCGCGGTGTGGTTGACCCTCGGCCGAAGCGAATCGCTGGTGGACATCCTGCTCTACGCGTACTCCGCGATCGGGATGCTCGCGCCCGCGGTCTTCCTCGCCTTCCTCTGGCGGCGGGTGACCGCCATCGGCGTCCTGGCCGGAATCACGGTCGGGTTCATCGCGCTGCTCGCCCCGTTCGCCAAGACCTTCTGGGCGAGCCACCTGCCCGACTGGGAGCCCGGCCTGATCGCCATGGCGATCAACCTGGTGGTCACCGTGCTGGTCAGTCTGGTGACGCCTCGCCCGGCCGACCGGGCCGTCGCGGTCGGGCACGCTCTGCGGGCCGAGGACGTCGCCGCCCGCGGTCCGGTAGCGGCCGCGACCACCCCCAGCTAACCCGTCCGAGCGCGTTGGGGCGAGCATTCGCAGGCCGACCGCCGGCGCACAGCGGCGGCAGGGGTCATCTCGGGACCGGCCGGCACCAGGAAGGTGTCGGCCGGCCCTGTCCTACCTGGCGAAGATCTGCGACTCGTCCCGGAACGCCTTGAACTCCATGGCGTTGCCGGCCGGGTCGCGGAAGAACATCGTCCACTGCTCGCCCGGCTCGCCGGCGAACCGCAGGTACGGCTCGATCACGAACTCGGCGCCGGCGGCGCGGATCCGGTCGGCCAGGGCGTGGAAGTCCTCGATCGACAGGATGAGTCCGAAGTGCGGCACCGGCACGTCGTGTCCGTCGACCGGATTGCGCCCCGCGTCGGGCTGCCCGGCCGCCGGCACGACGTGGGTCACCACCTGGTGGCCGTAGAAGTTCCAGTCGACCCAGGCGTCGGCCGAGCGGCCCTCGGCCAGGCCGAGCACGCCGCCGTAGAAGGCGCGGGCCCGCGCCAGGTCGTCGACCGGAACCGCCAGGTGGAACCCGGGACGAGCCGTCATCATGCGCTCCTTCTCGTGGCCGGACCGCCCGTTCGCGCGCGTCCTTCTGCTCAACGGTCTAACAACACCTGGGCCTCGGAGGCAAGCGCTGAGGCGGTGCTTCCCGAGACGGGACGGCACGGTGGGTTTCCGACGACGTACGGCTCGGGCATCTATTGCGGGTGTCGTCGAAGGGAGTTGCGCAATGCTGGTGACCGGTTATCTCGGCGCTGTCCTCATCGGTGCTCTCGTCGGCCTGCTCGGGCGGCTCGTCCTGCCGGGCAGGCAGCGGATCGGCGTGTTCGCGACCTTCCTCATCGGCGTCGGCGCGGCGGTGCTGGGCACCTTCGTCGCGCGGATGCTCGACGTCGACCACGCTGCCGGCGTCGAACTCTGGGTGCTCCACTGGGACTGGGTCGTCCTCGCGCTTCAGGTCGGGTTCGCGGTCGTCGGGGTGGCGCTGGCGAACATGCTCACGTACACCCGGCTCGCCGGCGGTGACGACGCACCCGCCCGGCGACCCCGTCGCGCCCGGGCCAAGGGATGACCGGCGGGTCGAGGGAGCACGCCGGCTACCGGGGGAGGCAGTAGACCTGGTCGCTGACGAGCCTGGCGGCGCCGATGACGCCGGCTCGTCCGCTCGCGTCGCTCATCGTGATCCGAAGATTCCGGGTGGCGAGGGGCGACGAGCGGCAGTAGATCGCGCTGCGCAGCTCGGCGAGCAGGACGTGGCCCAGCCGCGTCAGTCCGCCGCCAAGGACGATGAGGCTCGGGTTGAAGAAGGACACCAGCCCTCGCAGCACCTCGCCCACGCGTCGTCCGCCGTCGCGGATCAGTTGCAGGGCCGCGGCGTCGCCCGCGCCAGCCGCCCGGCCCACCTCCGCCGCGGTCAGCGTCCCGTTGCGGTCGAGAAGTTCGCGGAGCAGTGGTGAGCGGCCCGATCGGGCGGCGGCGAGAGCGTCGCGGCCCAGGGCGGCTCCGCCGAAGGACGCTTCCAGGCATCCCGTGTTGCCGCACAGGCAGAGGATGTCGCAGTCGGGGACTCGGACGTGGCCGATGTCCCCGGCGCATCCGTCCATGCCCCGGTAGAGTCCGCCGTTCGCCACGATGCCACAGCCGATGCCGGTGCCGATCTTCACGAACAGGAAGTTGTCGACGGCGGTGGCCGACCCTGCCAGCTGCTCGCCCAACGCCATGACGTTGACGTCGTTGTCCATGACGACCGGGCAGTCGAACTGCCCGGCGAGGAGATCGCGGACGGGGTACCGGTCCCACTTGGGCATGATCGGTGGTGACACCGAGATCCCGCGACGGAAGTCCACCGGGCCGGGCACGCCGACACCGACCCCGAGTGGCCTGGTCACCCCGACGCTCGACAGGAGGTTGCGGCTCAGCTGCGCCGCGAGTTCGAGGACGGGTTGCGGGCCCTGACGTACGTCGCACTCCGCGCGCTGCAGCGCGAGCACCTGTAGACGACCGTCGGTTATCGCGACGGACACGGCGGTGGCGCCGATCGCGAGGCCAACGAATCGGATGCTGCCGGACAGGTCGATGGCGGCGGACCGGCCGCCACGGGATCGTGCCGGTCCGGTTTCCGCGACGAGGCCGAGTTCTGCGAGCCGATCGACCTGGGCGGCGATGGCCGTCCGGGACACGTCGAGGTGCGCGGCCAACTGGACCCGGGACTGGGGACCGGCGTCCCGCAATCGGGTCAGCACTCTGGCCGGCAGGGACGCTTCGGCTCGGCCCGGCCCCGAGGCGGCCGCCCGGTGGGTCTTCGGCCAGTGATCGCGTCGGCCGTCCTGGGCGCCTGATCGCGGCCGCGGGCGCTGGTCGGTGCCGCGGCCGTCGTCGGGCGGCATCGGGGGACGCCGCTGGGCGGGGGCCCGGGGCCGGCTGGGCGCACCGCCGGGAGAATGGGCCGCCGGCTGCGACCGCCAGGTGGCGCGCGAGCCGGCACCGTCCGGCGGCGGCCGACCCGAACCGTCCAGGGGCACCGCCCCGCTCGCGCCGTCGAG
>NZ_JBSGJR010000155.1:0-12320 GCF_053605645.1 Micromonospora sp. NPDC003776 | reverse complement strand
GCTCTGCCGCCCCGAGCAGGCTCGACGCGGTCGCCGCCGGCCGAACTCGCCGCCGGCTGGAAGACCGCCCGCTCGCCGGGACGGCCGCGGGCCGGGGCGGGACGAGGTGGTGGACGGCCCGCTCCGTGGAAGAGTGGCTGCTTGATCCTGCCCCCCGTTACAGGCGGCCCCATGCCCGAGGCCCGGCGGGAAGCCGGACGCCGGCCCGGACAGCCGCCCGTCGGAGGCTACGAACTTGATGACGTGAACGACTCAAGCCGTGGCTGTGACCGTGCCCGCACGCGGGCGCGGGCAGCGACCGATCCATCTGCGTCATCAAGTTTGTAGCGGGCGGCACGCCACCCTGGGGACACCGATATCACGGACGACTCAGCTCGACAGGCGCCCCGGAGCACCCGCACGCCTGCGGGCCGGCTCGGCGTGGCCGTCGCGGGCCCGGTGGCCCGCCCGCGCACGAAGGCCGGCCGGCATCCGGCCCAACCGCCCATCCGCCCAGGGACGCCGAGCGGCGACCGGCCCAGCAGCCCGCCCGCCGACGGATGCCGACCGGCCCGGCTCTGCGCCGCTCACCGCCGGTCACCGCTGCTCGCGGGCCCGCGCCTTCGCAGACCAAATGGACGGTCAGGCGAGGTCGGCGAGAGCCTGGGCCAGGCGGGGCCAGACGTGGCTGCGCCAGCCGCCGTCGAGCAGGGTGAACGTGCGGCGCTGCACCGGGTCCTCCGGGTCGAAGCCGGTGTGCTCCAGGAAGAGGCGGGTGCCCCGCCCCTCGGGCACCAGCGTCCAGGTGACCACGGTGTCCAGCCGGCCGCCCCGCCAGGACCAGCGCAGCCGGCGCGGCTCGTCCAGCTCCAGCACCTCGCATTGGACCAGGCCGTCGAAGCCCTGACCCGGCCGCGGAGTGGTGCGGAAGGTGAACCGGTGCCCGCGTACCGGCCGGAAGTCGTTCGGCATGAGCCAGCGGGCCAGCAGATCAGAATCGGTCAACGCCCGCCAGACCTTCGTCGGCGGGTGTGCCAGGAACTGGTCCACCGCGATGGTGGCCGGCTCACTCATCGGGCAGCCCGTCCAGCACCTCGCGCAGGTCGGCGAGGCGGGCCCGCCAGAACCGCTCGTACGGCCCGAGCCAGTCGGAGACCTCGCGCAACGGCTCCGGGCGCAGCGCGTAGTACCGCTGCCGGCCGATCGGCTGCTCGGTCACCAGGCCGGCGTCCTTGAGCACCCGCAGGTGCTCCGACAGGCTGGGCCGGCGCATGTCGAAGTGGTCGGCGAGCTGCTGCACCGGCTGCTCGCCGCGCTCCAGCAGCAGCCGGAGCAGCTCACGCCGGGTCGGGTTGGCAAGTGCCGCGAAGACGTCCGCCACGTCAGACCCGGGTCGACTGGAGCACGATCCCGTTGCCGTCCGGGTCGTCGAAGGTGGCGTACCGGCCCCAGGGGGCGGTCTGGATGCCGCCGTCGGCGAAGACGACCCCCCGCTCGCGGAGCCGGGCCACGTCGGCGTCGAGGTCGTCGGTCTCCAGCACCAGGCCCTTGAGGGAGCCGGGCGGCATGCTCGGGAACCAGGTGACCAGGGTCAGGGCGGTGTCGGCGCGCTTGGGGGCCACCTGGATCCAGCGGCCGCCGGGCCCCATCGGGTTGTCGAAGATCAGGTCAAAGCCGAGCACGTCGAGGTAGAAGTCGCGGGCCCGGTCCTGGTCGCTGACGGGTACGGAGACGAGCTTCACGTGGGTCACGGTCATGAGCACCACAATAGGTAGGAGATTTCCTACCGGTCAAGTCGATCGTGGGCCGGCCGACCTCGTCGACCGGCCCGCGACCAGGACGAACGTCAGGCGCCGGGGTAGGGCTGCCCCTGCGGCTGGCCGTACTGCGGCTGCTGCGGCGGCTGGCCGTACGGCTGCTGGGGCTGGCCGTACTGCGGCTGCGGCTGGCCGTACTGACCCTGCGGGGCCGGCTGGCCGGGCTGCGCCGGGTAGCCCGGGCCCGGCTGGCCGGGGAACGGCTGCTGGCCCGGGGCGACCTGGCCGTACTGACCCTGGGGCTGGCCGTACTGGCCCGGCTGGCCGTACTGGCCCGCCTGCGGGGCCCCGGCGAACTGCTGTGCCTGCGCCGCCTCCTGGGCCTCCTTGCGCGACTTGAACGCCTGCACGATCAGCAGGATCGGCAGGATGAAGACGTAGATGAAGACTCGGTAACTACCACCGTCGAAGAGGAACATCAGGTAGAAGCCGTAGCAGAAGAAGGCGATGCCGACGACGATGTTGGCGACCCGCGAGAGCGTGGACTGCTCCTTCAGCGCGAGGCCGACGACGATCATCGCGATGCCGCCGAGCAGCAGCAACAGTTCGTAGATGAGGAGAAACATGTGATTCCTGTCGATCGATAACGGTGCCGGCCCACCATAGAGGAGGCCTCAGCCGTCGCGCTGCCCCGTTGCCTGTGGCAACGACCTCACTTGAGCTGGCCGGCGGTGAGTCCGGTCTGGATCTGCCGCTGGAACGCGACGTAGACCGCCAGCACCGGCAGGGTGGCGATGGTCAGACCCGCGAACAGGCCGGAGAAGTCGCCCTGGTAGCCCTGGCTGACCGCGAGCGCGGTGAGGCCCTGCGCCAGCACCCATTTGGAGTCGTCGCCCTGCATGAGGACCTGCGGCAGGATGAACTGGTTCCAGTGGCTGAGGAAGTTGAAGATCGCCACACTGATCAGTCCCGGTCGCGCCATCGGCAGCATCACCCGGAAGAAGAGCCGGAAGTGCCCACACCCGTCGATCAGCGCCGCCTCGGCGACCGACGTCGGTAGCGTCCGGAAGAACGCGGTCAGGAAGAAGACGGTGAACGGCAGCGAGTAGGCGGCGTAGACCAGGATCAGGCCGGTCCAGGTGCCGAACAGGCCGGCGTTGCGCACCACGAAGAAGAGCGGCACCAGGGCCAGGAAGACCGGGAACATCATCCCGCCGACGAACAGGTAGTAGACCACCTGCCGGCCGCGGAACTCGTACCGTGCGAAGACGTACGCGGCGGTGGCGCCGAGGAGCATGGTGAGGGTGAGCGAGCCGGCCACCACGATGCCGCTGTTCAGGAAGTACCGGCCGATGTGCGCCTCGGTCCAGGCGCGGGACCAGTTCTCGAAGCGCAGCGCGCCGGGCAGTCCCCAGGGGTCGGAGAGGATCTCGCCGTCGCTCTTGAACGAGCTGAGGAACATCCACAGCAGCGGCAGCGCGGTCAGTGCCGCCCAGAGCAGCAGGAACCCGTGCGAGAAGAGGTTCGCCACGCCCAGGTCGCGGGGCGGGCCCTGGTCGGCGCGGGCGGGCCGGGCCTGTTCCGCCTCGGCGGTGGCGGGGCGATCCATGGTGGTCACGAGTACTCGATCCGATCACGACGGCCGGTACGCAGCGCCAGCACCGCGACCGACAGGGTCAGGAACAGCATCACCACGCCGATGGCGGAGGCGTAGCCGAACTTGCTCTCGCTGCCGAACGCGGTCTCGTACATGCGCAGGCCGATGACGTCGGAGGAGAAGTTGGGTCCACCGTTGGTCATCTGCTGGACCAGGATGAAGCCGTCCAGGGCGGCGATGGCCAGGTAGATCCAGGCGACCTGCACGGTGTCCCAGAGCAGCGGCACGGTGATCCGGCGCAGCGTGGTCCAGCGCGACGCCCCGTCGAGTAGCACCGCCTCGTAGATGTCGCGCGGGATCGCCGCCATGGCGGCGCCGAAGAGCACCACGTAGAACCCGACGTTGCTCCAGACCATCACGGCCAGCACGCACCAGAACGCGGTGCGCGGGTCGCCGAGCCAGGTGGGCGCGGGCAGGCCGAACGCCCGCAGCGCGCCGTTGAGCAGGCCGTTGTTGGGGTGGTAGACCTCCTTCCAGAGCAGCGCGATGATCACCACGGAGAGCACCTGGGGGAAGAAGTAGACCATCCGGTAGACGGCCGTACCACGGACGCCGGTCACCCCGGCGCGGCCCTTGCGTCCGCCCATGTTGAGCATGGTGGCGAAGAACAGGCCGAGCCCGATGGTCAGCACCGGCACCACGGCGAGCATGATCGCGTTGTTCTTGATCGCGTTCCACACCTGGCCGTCGTGCCAGAGGGTGCGGAAGTTCGCCATCCCCACCGGGTCGGCGTGGGCCGAGTAGCCCAGCCAGTTGGTGGTGGAGATCTGGAACGCCTGCAGGTACGGCGAGAGCACGAAGACGCCGTAGAGCACCAGCGGCGGCACCAGGAAGGTGACGATCAGCGGGTACTTGCCATGCCTCACAAGAAGACCTACTTCCCAGCGGTGGACCGGTGGGGACGGTACCTTGCCCGCCCCCACCGGCCGGGCGTCACGCGGCCCGCTTGTACTTCTTGATCGAGCTGTCCTGGGCGATCGTGTCGGCGCCCTTCTGGCAGGCGTCGAGGAACTCGGCCGGGGTGCTCCGGCCGCTGAAGAACTCGCCGCAGGCGGCGTCGACCAGTTCGCGCTCCAGCTTGCGGTAGTAGTTGTTGTAGACCCAGTTGAAGCCGTTGCTGCCGGAGGCTTCGAGGGCCTTGACCACGGTGGTCAGACCGAACGGCAGCTCGACGCCCTCGGTGGTGCCGGCCACCACGGTGAGGCTGGAGACCTTCTTCGTGAAGTCCTGCGCGCCCTTCTTGGAGAGCATCACCCGGAAGTACTCCAGGCCGCCGGCGACGTTCTTCGCCTTGGCCGGCACCATGAACGGCTCACCGGCGGTGCCCCGGATCGCCTCGAACGGCAGCTTGTCGCCGCTGGTCAGGCTGGGCGTCGGCGCGATCGTCATGTTGAACCCGGCCGGAGTGACCTTGGCCTGCTCGTTCTCCAGCCAGGAACCGCAGGAGATGAAGGCGGCCTTGCCCTGGCACCAGGCGGTCTGCGACTGGATGTGGTCCAGGCCCGGCGAGCCGTCCAGGATGTACTTGTCCTTGACGATCTGGTACCAGGCGTCGGCCGCCGCCTTCATGGCGTCGGACTTCCAGGCGTTCGGCTCGAGGTTGTCGATCGCCATCGCCACCGACGGCCCGCCGAGCTTGATCGCGCTCGCGATCAGCGGCCAGCTCATGTAGCGGGGGTGCTTGCCCGCGTACGTCCACGGGGCGATGCCGGCGGCCTTGATCTGCTTGCACAGGGCGATGTGCTCGTCCCAGGTCTTGGCGTACTGCCAGTTGCGCTCGGTGAAGAGCTTGGTGGAGTACCAGATGCCGTACGCGGTGTAGGTGTAGTTGAGGACCAGGAACTTCCCGTCGTACGACCCGACCTCGACGGCGCCGGGCAGCAGCGTGTCCCGCACCTTCTTGCCGGGCTGGTCGAGGCTCGGCGCGTCGAGCAGCTCGCCCAGGTCCGCGATGGCGTTCTGGCTGACCAGACCGTTGAAGTCGATCTGGCCGGCGCCGGAGTTGTTGACCACGTCCGGCGGGGTGCCGTCGACGAACCGCGGCTGGAGGGTCTTGTTGATCTCCTGAGTGGCGGAGTGCTTGATCTCGGCCTTGGGGTACTTCTCCTTGTACATGGCCTCGTGGGCCTTGGCGTACTCCTCGCCGAAGCCACCGTTGAAGATCACCACCTCGAGCGGGGCGTCCTCCTTGACCCCGAGCGGGTTCTGCTCGCTCTTGGTGCCCTTGTAGGCGCCGGTGTTGCCCTTGTCGTCGCCGCCGGACGTGGCACAGCCGGCGAGCAGGCCGGCGGCCGGGGTGGCCAGCAGGCCGGCGGCAGCCGTGCGCTGGAGAATCTCACGCCTGTTCATCGCATCTCCTCGGTTCGGGTACGGGCGGCCGGCCGAGGGGGGACGGCGGCCGCGGCATCGAGGCACGGGGGTGTCTGGTGTTGCTCGTCTTCACTTCATTTGAAGTTGATGAAGAATTTCTACGACAGTGGAGCGTGGACCACAAGACCCGACGACCGAACCGTTATCACCACCGGTCCGCAGCGGCTGGCATAGCCTGATCTCATGCGCCGCCTGCGGCAGCTCGCCGAGCGCACGCCGGCCGGGCGGGAGCGCTACGCCGACCTGCTCCGGGCCCTCGCGATCACCATGGTCGTGCTCGGTCACTGGGGGATCACCGTCATCGGGTACGACCGGGCCGGACGGCCCACCGGGCACTCCGCCCTGGGCGACCTCCCCTGGGCCTGGCCGCTGACCTGGGTGGCCCAGGTGATGCCGGTGTTCTTCCTGGTCGGCGGGTACGCCAACGCCGCCTCGCTGACCGCCCGCAGGAACCGGGGCGGCGATGCGACCGGCTGGCTGGTCGACCGGAGTGCCCGGCTGGTCCGCCCGACCACCGCGCTGCTGGTGGTGCTGGCGGTCGGCGCGGCGGTGGCGAGCCTCCGGCACGCCGACCCGGTCCAGGTGCGCACCGTGGTCTGGTTCGCCACCATCCCGCTGTGGTTCCTGGTGGCGTACCTGGTCGTGGTGCCGCTGACCCCGCCGATGTACGCGCTGCACCGGCGCTTCGGATTGGCCGTGCCGGCGGCGCTGGTCGGGCTGGTCGCCCTCGGCGACCTGGGCCGGCTGTTCGGCCCGGCCGGGCTCGCCACCGGCAACTACCTGTTCGGCTGGCTGGCCGTCCACCAGCTCGGCTTCGCCTGGTACGACGCCCGCTCACCGGAACTGCCCCGCCGCCGGCGACTGCCGCTGTCCCGGCGCGCCGGGGCGGTGCTGCTGGCCGGCGGGCTGGCCGCGCTGGTGCTGCTGACCGTCGTCGGCCCGTACCCGGTGGTCATGCTCAACGTGCCCGGGGCCCGGCTGGACAACGCGGCGCCGCCCAGCGTGGCGCTGCTCGCGGCGGCCACCGCGCAGCTCGGGCTGATCCTGCTGCTGCGCGGCCCGGCCGAGCGGTGGCTGCACCGGTCCGGGCCCTGGCAGGCGGTGATCGCGGTGAACGCCGTGGTGCTCACCGTCTTCCTCTGGCACCTGACCGCGGCGGTGCTGCTGGTCGGCCTGCTGGACGCGCTGGGCGCGCTGCCCACCCCCCGGGTCGGCTCGGCGGCCTGGTGGGCCTGGCGGATCCCCTGGGTGCTCGCCCTCGCGGTGGTGCTCGCCGCCCTGGTCGCCGTGTTCGGCCCGATCGAGGCCCGGTCGCGGCGGCACCCCACCGGGGCCGCGCCGCCTCGTGCCTGGCGCACGGCGCTGGCCGTCGCCGGGTACGCGGGCATCGTCGCCGGGCTGCTGCTGAACAGCCTCACCCGCAAGGTGGCGCCCGAGCCGCTGGGGCTGCCCGCCCCGGCGCTGGTGGCGTACCTGGCCGGGGCGGGGGCGCTGCGACTGCTCAGGTCTGGGTGGGGAAGCCGAGGTTCACTCCGCCGTGCCGGGGATCGAGCCACCGGCTCGTGACCACCTTGCCGCGGGTGAAGAACGCGACCCCGTCGGCGCCGTGCGCGTGCAGGTCGCCGAAGAGGGAGGCCTTCCAGCCGCCGAAGGAGTAGTAGGCCATCGGCACCGGGATGGGCACGTTGATCCCGACCATGCCGACCTCCACCTCGTGCTGGTACCGCCGGGCGGCCCCGCCGTCGTTGGTGAAGATCGCCGTGCCGTTGCCGTACGGGTTGGCATTGACCAGGTCCACCGCCTCGTCGTACGAGCCGACCCGGACCACGCTGAGCACCGGGCCGAAGATCTCGTCGGTGTAGATGGACATCTCCGGGGTGACGTGGTCGAACAGGGTCGGGCCCAGCCAGAAACCGTCCGGCTCCCCGTCCGGGGTGACCGCCCGGCCGTCCACCACCGGCACCGCGCCGGCCGCGATCCCGGACTCCACGTAGGAGCGGACCCGCTCGGCGTGCGCGGCGGTGACCAGCGGTCCCATGTCGCAGCCGCGCCGGCCGTCCCCGGTGCGCAGCCCGGCCATCCGCTCGGCGATCTTCGCGACCAGGGCGTCGGCGACCGGCTCGACCGCGACCAGCGCGGAGATCGCCATGCACCGCTCCCCCGCCGAGCCGAAGCCGGCGTTGACCGCCGCGTCGGCGGCCAGGTCCAGGTCGGCGTCGGGGAGCACCACCATGTGGTTCTTCGCCCCGCCGAGCGCCTGCACCCGCTTGCCGTTCAACGCCCCGCGCTGGTGCACGTACCGGGCGACCGGGGTGGAGCCGACGAACGACACGGCCTTCACCCCGGGGTGGTCGAGCAGCGCGTCGACCGCCTCCTTGTCGCCGTTGACCACGTTCAGCACGCCGTCGGGCAGGCCCGCCTCGGTGAACCACTCGGCCAGCAGCAGCGCCGCGCTCGGGTCCTTCTCGCTCGGCTTGAGCACCACGGCGTTGCCGCAGGCGACCGCCACCGGGATGAACCAGAGCGGCACCATCACCGGGAAGTTGAACGGCGAGATCACCGCCACCACGCCGAGCGGCTGCCGCAGGCTGTACGAGTCGACCTCGGTGGAGACGTTCTCGCTGAAGCCGCCGCGCAGCGCCGCGGGGATGCCGCAGGCGTACTCGATCACCTCCAGGCCGCGCTGCACCTCCCCGGCGGCGTCCGCGAGCACCTTGCCGTGCTCGGCGGTGATCACCTCGGCGAGCCGGTCGCGGCGGGCGTGGACCAGCTCGCGGAAGGCGAAGAGCACCGCCGTCCGCTTGGCCAGCGAGGCGTCCCGCCAGGCGCGCGCGGCCCGCTCGGCGGCCTCCACGGCACCCGCCACGTCCGCGGCGGAGGCCAGCGCCACCTGACCGGTACGCCGGCCGGTGGCCGGGTCGAAGACGTCGCCGCGCCGCTCGGAGTCGCCGGCCACCCGCTTGCCGTCGATGTAGTGCCCGATGCTGTTCATGCCGCCACCTCCACCGCTGCCACCGACGTCCGGATCGCGTCGACCAGGATGGCCAGGCCCTCGCGGGCCTCATCCTCGGTCAGGGTCAGCGGCGGGCCCATCCGCACCACGTTGCCGTAGAGGCCGCCCTTGCCGACCAGCAGGCCACCGGCCCGGCAGGCCTCGAAGACCCGGGTGGTCAGCGCCGGGTCCGGTTCGGCGGTGCCCGGGCGGACGAACTCGACACCGAGCATCAGGCCCTTGCCGCGTACCTCGGCGACGCAGTCGAGGTCGGCCGTGGCGGCGCGCAGCCCGTCGCCGAGGATCGCGCCGACCCGCGCGGCGTTGGCCTGCAGGTCGTGCTCGAGCAGGTAGTCCAGGACGGCGTTGCCGGCCGCGGTGGAGACCGGGTTGCCGCCGAAGGTGGAGAAGCTGATCGCCGGCACCGACTCCAGCACGTCGGCCCGGCCGACCACGCCGGCCAGCGCGAAGCCGTTGCCGATGCCCTTGGCGAAGGTGATCAGGTCCGGGGTGACCCCGTGCGCCTGGTAGCCCCAGAAGTGCTCGCCGGTACGCCCCCAGCCGGTCTGCACCTCGTCGCTGATCAGCAGGATGCCGTGCTCGTCGAGCACCTTCTTCCAGGCCGCGAAGAGCCCGTCCGGGCCGTGCACGAAGCCGCCGACGCCCTGGATCGGCTCGGCGATCAGGCAGGCCACGTCGCCGGCGGTCTGGGTGGCGAGCACCTCGCGCAGGTCCTCCACCGCCGCGTCGATCCGGTCGCCCTCGTCGAGGCGGGCCAGCAGGCCGCGCAGCCGCTCACCGGAGTGCAGCCAGGCCACCTGCAGCGGGTTGAGGGCGCTGGCCGTCCAGCCCCGGTTGCCGGTCACGCCCATCGCGGCGTACGAGCGGCCGTGGTAGCTGTTGCGCACGGCGAGGATCTGGTGCGAACGGCGGTAGTTGGTGGCGACCAGCAGCGCCGCCTCGTTGGCCTCGGTGCCGGAGTTGGTGAAGAACACCCGGGCGTCCGGGATGCCGGAGAGCCGGGCCACCTTCTCGGCCAGCTCCACCTGCTGCCGGATCAGGTAGAGCGTGGAGCTGTGCACGATGCCGGTGCGCAGCTGCCGCTCCACCGCCTCGCGGATCTCCGGGATGTCGTAGCCGACCATGTTGGTCAGCACGCCGCCGAAGAAGTCCAGGTAACTGCGCCCCTGCGCGTCGGTGACCCGGCGGCCGGAGCCGGAGACCAGCTCGATCGGTTCGGCGTAGTAGAGCGGCATCCAGGACGGGAGCACGGCCCGGTGCCGGGCCAGCAGGTCGTCGGAGGTCATTCGGCGCACCCTTCAGCGGCGGTTGGTCCTCGCACGCTCTCACCGGGTGACCGCCGGGACAACTGTCACCCTGTAGCGCAGCGACCGCCCACGCCTGACACCACGTCAACCATCCCACCGCGGTTTCCGGAGCCGAACGCGCTCGACACCCACCTTTCCGCTGGCCTTCCGGCTGGTCAACCACTCGATCCGTACCCGGTGCCGGAGCGGGGCGGCCCGCGGTCCGGGCCGGGCCGACCCGCGGGGCGGCAGGTGCAGCGCGGCGGCGAGCAGCCCGAAGGCGGCCCAGCCGGCGGCCAGGGCGGCGCCCGGCGAGACGTCCTGGAGGTAGTGGTAGCCGGCGAGGAAGCCGACCAGGGCCAGGCTGTTGCGGGCGAAGTGCCGGGTGAAGTCGACCAGCTGCCGGCGCGCCTCCACGGCGACCAGCACCCCGGCGTACGGGAAGGTGACGACCATGCCGCGCAGCAGCTCGCCGAGCAGCCCGGTGAGCACCGCGCCGACGAGGATCACGGCGAGCTTGACCGGCGCGGCGAGCCCGCCCCGCCGCTCGGCCGGCGGCTGCGCCGCCGCCGCGGACACCGGCGCGGTCGGCGGCCGGCGCCCGAGCAGTGCCATCGCCACCGCCCAGAGCGCCACGGTGCCGGCGAGGGCCACCTCGAACGGCGGTGGCACCGCCCGCAGCCCCACGCTCAACGCCACGTACGCCGCGACCCCGGCCAGGTCGGCGAGGAGGATCGGCCAGCGCCACCGGCGGTGGGTGACCGCCACGGTGAGGAAGAAGAGGTTGAGCCCGAGCACGCCGAGCAGCTGCGCCCCGTTCACCCGGTGCCCGGTGGCGACCAGGGCGAGGGTCATCGGCAGCGGCAGGCTGTAGATGAAGGCGCGGACCCGGACCGACTGGATCAGGCTGACCGCCCAGACCACGGCGGTCACTACGACCACGGCACCCCAGGTCACGGGCCGCTCAGTCCTCGAAGGTGGCGGCGTCGGCGCAGAGCCGGAAGATCCGGGTCAACCGGTCCACGTCCGCCTGGTTGACCGAGAACTGGTTCTCGCTGATCTCGCCGTGGGCCGTCATCCTCGCCTCCCAGCAGCTCGAACCGTCCCAGAGGGTCAGGTTGACGTGCAGGTGCGAACCGACCGCGGCGAACGGGAGCAGGCCCACCCGCACGCCGGCCCGGCGCTGCTGCTCCACCAGGTCGGTCAGCTCGTCGGTGAGCGTGGCGTAGACGAAGATCCGGGTGATCCGTACGCCCCGGGCCAGGGCGGCCAGGTTCGCCTCCCAGTACCGCCGGCCGATCTCCCCCCGCCACCAGCTCAGCTCGCCGCTGACCCGGGGCATCACGTTGGTCAGCCCGAGCAGCTCACGGGCACAGTCCCGGGTGGCTCCGACCAGGTCCTCGTCGTCGTCCCCGGGTCGGATGATCCGGCCCGCGGCGAGCTGCTCGGCCGCCAGCCGGAACTCCTCGTAGCGGCGCTGCGCCTCGGCCGCCACCCGGGTCCCGGCGTGCCGCTCGGCCGCCTCGCGGACCGCGCCGGCGAGCTGCGGGGTGGCCCGGACCAGCCAGGGCGGCCCGTCCAGCAGCGTGCGCAGGTGGAACCGGCGCTCGGCCCGGGCCAGCGAGTCGACCAGCAGCGAGATGGTGATGCCCATCAGCCCGGCCAGCAGCGACTCGACGCCGGTGGCCGCGTTGGTCAGGTCCAGCGTCACGGACAGGAAGATGGACAGCGTGATGCCGATCAGCGCGACCGGGTCGGTGTGCGCGACCAGCCGGGCGAAGCCGTCGGCGGGCCCGGCCCGTCCCCTGGAACGTCGACGCACCACGTCACCCGCCATCGGCCCCTCCGGTCCCGTCCCGGCACCAGGGTAGCCACGATCCACAACGGCCGGTCCCCACCTGCCGGCGGCCGGTAGCATCCGCCGGGTGCGGACGACGGAGGTGGCGCTGCCAGCCGGGACGACCGGGGTGGAACTCGCCGCGGGGGTACGGGCCTGGGTGGAGTCGCCGCCGCTGCGCGGGCTGGTCCGGCACTTCGGCGGCGACTGGCCGGCCGGGGACGTGCCGGCGGTGCTGGCCGGGCTGGACGACTTCTCCGCCCGGCACTGGGACTTCCGGGAGGGCCGGGAGCGCCCCGACGCGCGGGAGCCGGCCTTCGACCCGGCGACGGCCCGCCTGGTGCTGGCGGCGGCGGACGCGCTGGGCCTGGTCCGGCCCGCCTCGCCGGCCCTGCCCCGCTACGCCCACCTGCTGGTGCTC